>JAJYXT010000085.1 GCA_021801645.1 bacterium | reverse complement strand
CCAAGGTGCGCAGCGGTGAGGGGATCCGCGTGGTGCCCAAGTTCCTCCTTCTCGCGGTCTGCGCTGGGGTGCTGGGAGTCGGTTTGGCGCTGACAGGGGCCCAGTCGCAGCTGATCCCGATGGCGGGCTGGCGGGACCTTGGGCTCTTCGGCATCGCCCTGGCCGCGCTGGCGGTGCTGGCCACCTCGAACGCCGTCAACCTGACAGACGGGGTGGACGGGCTGGCCGCGGGCACCGCGGTGCCCGGCTTCCTCGCTCTCGGGCTGGCGGCGCAGCTCCAGGGGCGGGCGGAGCTGGCGGGAACCTGCTGGTCGGTGGCCGCCGTGCTGCTGGCCTTCCTGGTGTTCAACCGCCCCCGCGCCAAGATCTTCATGGGCGACGCCGGCTCACTGGCCCTGGGCCTGATGCTGGCGGTGGCCGCGGCCGAGGTCGGGCTGCTGATCCTCCTGCCCCTGATCGCGGCCGTTTTCCTGGTGGAGACCGGGTCCGTGATCCTGCAGGTCGGCTACTTCCGGCTGACCGGCGGCCGCCGGCTCTTCCGGATGAGCCCGCTGCACCACCACCTGGAGATGGGTGGTCTGGGGGAGTGGGCGGTGGACCTCCGTCTCTGGGCGGCGTCCTGGGTGGCCGGCGGCCTGGCCCTCCTCTGGGCCCTGGCGACCGGGCTTTCGGGGCGTCCGGGGTGAGCGCCCGGGTCGAGCGGTGGATCCCGGTCGCCCACGCCCGCGCGGCCAGCCGGAGACGAGGATGGCTGGGCCGGATGCCCAACCTGGACCTCGGCCTCACCCTGGTGACCGCGGCGCTGTGCGCCCTCGGGCTGATCATGGTCTTCGTCGCCAGTGCGCCCTCGGCGTACGCGGACTACGGCAACCCCGCCTTCTTCTTCGAACGGCAGGCGCTCTGGCTGGCCCTCGGGGTGGGTGGCCTGATCTTCTGCTACAAGCTCGACTACCACGAGTGGCGCCGGCTGGCGCCCTACCTCACCGCCGTGTCGATGCTGCTCCTGGTGGCGGTCCTGGTCCCCCACATAGGCAAGGAGGTCCAGGGCGCGAGACGCTGGATCGGCGCCGGTCCGATCCAGATCCAGCCCAGCGTCATCGCCCAGTTCATGGTGCTGATCAGCGGAGCGGTCTGGCTCGACCGCCGGCGCCGCCAGATCGGGAGCCTGAGCCAGGGCGTCCGGCCCTACGCCCTCCGGGTGGGGGCGGTGGGGGCGCTGATCATCCTGGAGAAGGACCTGGGCTCAACCCTGGTAGTGGGGGTCCTCGCCCTCGGCCTTCTGGTCCTGGCCGGGGCCCGTCTCCGCCACCTGTTGGCGGCCGGAGTCCTGGGGCTCGGGCTGGGGGGCCTTTTGATCCTTGCCGAACCCTACCGGGTGGCCCGCCTGCTCGCCTACCTGCACCCCTTTGCCCACGCCGAGAGCTCCGGCTACCAGGCGGTCCAGGCGCTGTACGCGCTCGGTGCGGGAGGGGTCTTCGGGACCGGCTTCTCCAGTCCGGTGCCACCGGCCCAGTGGCTTCCCGAGTCCCAGAACGACTTCATCTTCGCGGTCATCGGCCAGGATCTGGGGCTGGTGGGGACTCTCCTGGTCCTGCTCCTCTTCGGGCTCTTCTGCTGGAGGGGCCTGAAGATCGCCCGGAGTGCCCCCGACCGGCTGGGGATGCTGCTGGCGGGCGGGGTCACCATCTGGATCGTCGGGCAGGCGCTGATCAACGTCGGCGGGGTGACCGACACGATCCCCTCGACCGGGGTCCCCCTCACCTTCATAAGCTACGGCGGGTCGTCGCTGGCGCTCTCGCTGGCGGCCACTGGCATATTGCTGAACATCTCGGCCCGGCGCCGCCGAGCGGGGGAGGCCAATGCGCGTTCTGATCACCGGCGGCGGGACCGGTGGCCACTGCACTCCGGCGATGGCGGTGGCCGAGGCGCTGCGGTCGATTGACCCCTCCCTGGAGCTCCGCTACGTGGGCCGCAGCGGGGGCCCCGAGTCGGTCCTGGTCCCCAGGGCCGGGCTGGCGTTCTCCGGGCTGTCGCTGGGGAGCATGGGCTCCTCGCCCCTCACCGCCACCCCCCGCCTGCTGACCCGCCTGCCCCTCGCCTACCGGCAGGCGGGCCGTGAGGTCTCCGGCTTCCGCCCGCAGGTGGTGCTGGGGACCGGGGGCTACGTCTGCGTCCCGGTGGTGCTGGCCGCCCGCCGGCGCCGGCTGCCCGTGGTCCTGCTGGAGCAGAACCGGTTGCCCGGGCGGGCGATCAACCGTCTCGCACCCCTGGCCAGCAGGATCGCGGTGTCCTTCGCCGACACGGCGGAGCACCTGCCTCCCGGGCGGTCGGTGTTCACCGGCAACCCGGTCCGCGCCGCCTTCCAGCGGCCGAGTCCGGGGCTCCCCGCCCGCCCCGCGGTGCTGGTCATGGGGGGCTCCCAGGGTGCCCGTCACCTGAACCAGGCGCTGGTGGCGGCGCTGCCGGACCTCCTGCGCCGGCTGCCGGAGCTGGAGGTCACCCACCTGACCGGCCAGGGGGAGGAGGCGCGGGTGGCGGCCGAGGCCCGTGGCCTGGGACTGGACAGGGACCCGCGCTACCGGCCGCTGCCGTTCTCGGACCAGGTGGCAGAGCTGGCGGCCTCGTCCCGGCTGGTGGTGATGCGGGCGGGTGGGAGCTCGCTCGCCGAGATGGCCTGCTTGGGCCGCCCGCTGGTGCTGGTGCCCTACCCTCACGCCGGGAACCACCAGCTGGCCAACGCCGAGGCCTTCGCCACCGCCGGGGCCGCTCTGCTGCTTGAGGACTCCGAGCTGAGCCCAAAGCGGCTGGCGCAGTTGATCCTCTCCGTCCTCACCGAGGAGGGACGGGCCGAACAGATGGCCCGGGCCAGCCTCACCCTGGCCCGCCCCGGAGCCGCCCTGGAGGTGGCGAGACTCCTCCTCTCCACGGCCGCCGGCGCGTGAACCGTCTCGAGATCCCAGGGTGGCCCGAGCCTCCAGCCCGCCTCCACTTCCTCGGCATCTGCGGCTACGCCGTCTCCGGGCTGGCCCTGGCCCTGGCCGGTCTGGGGTACCGGGTCAGCGGGTCGGACGAGGATCCCTATCCCCCGACCACCGACCTCCTGAAGGCG
>JAJYXT010000082.1 GCA_021801645.1 bacterium | reverse complement strand
AGGCCGGAGAAGGCCTGGGGGGAGGTGACCTCATGGACCAGGTGCAGGTCCACGTACATCAGCATCCGCTGGAGGGGGTCCCCAGCCACGCGGTGGGCGTCCCAGATCTTGTGGTAGGCGGTGCGCTGGGCCTCCAAGGTCGGTCCCTCCATCAGGCGGTGCTGGATCGGGGCGCCCGCAACCGGGGATGTCGGACCGCCCACTCATAGCTGTCGATATAAGCCTCGCACGAGGCCCCCAGGATGTTGGCAGACCAGCCAACCGTCGTCCAGCGCCGGCGCCCGCCCGAGGAGTCCGCGCCGACCCGGTCGGCGGCTCCGGCGAGCTGGGGCCAGGAGCCCTGCGTGCCATACCGGAAGGAGGTGCCGCAAAGGGCTGGGGTCGGGGGCGTGGCAAGGCGGCTCACGCCCGGACCGCCAGGAGACCCGCCACCCGCTCGGCGACATCGGAGGTGGAGGCGCTTCCCCCGAGGTCAGGCGTGAGGCAGCGGTCGCGCACCGCCCCGGCCACCGCCTCCTCGACCGCCACCGCCAGATCCGCCCGGTCGAGGGAGAGGCGCAGCAGCATGGAGACGGCGAGGATCGCTCCCAGCGGATTCGCGATCCCCCGGCCGGCGAGGTCGGGGGCGGAGCCGTGCACCGGCTCGAAGAGCCACGGCCCGTCCCCGCCCCCGCTGGCCGAGGGCAGCATCCCCAGGGTTCCGGGGAGGGCGGCGGCCTCGTCGGTGAGGATGTCCCCGAAGAGGTTCTCCGTCACCACGACGTCGAAGTCCGTGGGCCGCAGGAGCAGCCGGAGGGCGAAGCTGTCCACCAGGGAGTGCTCCAAATGGCATTCGGGATGCCTCCTGCCAACCTCCACGGCCACCTCGCGCCAGAGGCGGGAGGTGGCCAGCACGTTGGCCTTGTCCACGGACGTCACCCGGCGGGAGCGCTCTCGCGCCAGCCGGAAGGCCACCTCCAGGACCCGGGTGATCTCCGCTTCCGAGTACTCCGTGGTGTCCACCGCCCGCCTTGTCGGTGCGGCTCCGGCGATTCCCTGGGGGCGGCCGAAGTAGGCGCCGCCGGTGAGCTCGCGAACGAAGACGATGTCGGCCCCCCGGACCCGCTCCGGGCGCAGGGGGCTCATCTCCTCCAGCCCCTCCAGGACCCTAACCGGGCGGACGTTGGCGAAGGCTTCGAGCTGGCGGCGGAGCTGCAGCAGGCCGGCCTCGGGCCGCGCCGGGCCCCGGTCCCAGCGCGGGCCGCCCACCGCGCCCAGGAACACCGCGTCGGCTTCGCGAGCCGCCTTCAGGGTGGCCTCGGGAAGCGGCTCCAGCCCCTGGTCGATGGCCGCTCCGCCGATGGGATGGTGGGTCAGCTCCAGCTCGACGCCGCTTCCTGCCAGCGCCGCGTCCAGGACCCGGAGAGCGGCCCGGGTCACCTCGGGGCCCACGCCGTCACCCGGCAGGACCGCCAGGCGGAAGCGCCCCGCCCTGAAGGTCACGGCACCATCCCGGGCTGGGCGCCCCCAACCTCGCCCACGATCCGGATCAGGGCCTCATCCTCGACCTGCTTGCTCCCGTCCGCCACTTGGAGGAAGCGCTCCCAGACCGCGGGCAGCGCAGCCTGGGGCAGCTCCACCCCTATGAGCTGGAGGCGGTGCACCAGGGCGTGCCGTCCCGAGCGGGCCGTGAGGACGATCTGGGAGGGGTCCGCGCCCACGTCCTCGGCCGAGATGATCTCGTAGGTGCGGCGGTCCTTGAGGACGCCGTGCTGGTGCACCCCGGAGGCGTGGGAGAAGGCGTTGCCACCCACCACGGGCTTGTTGGGAGGCACCGGGATCCCGGTGAGCTCGGAGATCAGCCGGGAGGCGGGGACCAGCTCCCGGGCGTCCAGGCGGTCCTCAAGGCCCAGCGTCGGGCGGCGCACCCGGAGCGCCATCAGAACCTCCTCGAGGGCGGCGTTCCCGGCCCGCTCCCCGATGCCGTTGATGCAGCCCTCCACCCGGCGGGCCCCGGCCGCGATGCCCGCCAGCGAGTTCGCGGTGGCCAGCCCGAGGTCGTCATGGCAGTGGACGCTGACCAGGACGCGGTCCATCCCCCGCACCTGCGAGCGCACCCCGGCCACCAGAGCGGAGAACTCCTCCGGGAGGCAGTATCCGGTGGTGTCGGGCAGGTTGATCACGCTGGCCCCTTGGTCCACTGCCGCCTGCACCACCTCGCACAGGTATTCCGGATCCGCCCGTCCGGCATCCTCCGGCGAGAACTGGACCGTTTCGCAGAGGGAGCTGGCGAAGGCCACCGCCTCCCTGGTTCGGCGCAGCACCTCAGCCCGGTCCAGCCCCAACTTCTGGGTGATGTGGACGTCGGAGACCCCTATGAAGACGTGGATCAGGTGGCGCGGGGCGTCCCGCACCGCCTCGTGGACGGCCTCGATGTCGCCCCGCACCGCCCTCGCCAGGCCGGTGATCGCCGGTCCCTCCACCTGGCGAGCTATGGTCCGCACCGCCTCGAGGTCACCAGGGGAGGATGCCGGGAAGCCGGCCTCGATGACGTCCACGCCGAGCCGGGCGAGCTGGCGCGCCACCTGGAGCTTGGCCGCGGGGCTGAGGCTGAACCCCGGGGACTGCTCCCCATCCCGCAGGGTGGTGTCGAAGAACTCGACCACGGCGGGCGGTGGTACGGGTACGCCCGACTCCGGGGTGCTCACGACCGCTCCCCGGCCGAGGCCGGCACCTCGGCGACGGGCCGGATCCAGCTCATCTGGCCCCGCAGGCGCGCCCCCACCTCCTCGATGGGGTGCTGTGCCTCGCGCTCCCGGCGGGCGAGGAAGGCCGGGCGGCCGGAGCGGTTCTCGTCGATCCAGCTCTCGGCGAAGCTGCCGTCCTGGATCTGCTGCAGCACCTGGCGCATCCGCTGGCGCACGCTCTGGTCGATGAGGAACTCCCCCCTCTGGTAGTCGCCGAACTCGGCGGTGTCGCTCACGCTGTAGCGCATCAGCGAGAGCCCCCCCTGGTACATGAGGTCGACGATCAACTTCAGCTCGTGGAGGCACTCGAAGTAGGCCAGCTCGGGCTGATAGCCGGCCTCGGTCAGGGTCTCGAAGCCCGCCTTGACCAACGCCGAGACCCCGCCGCAGAGCACCGCCTGCTCCCCGAAGAGGTCGGTCTCGGTCT
>JAJYXT010000072.1:24473-76258 GCA_021801645.1 bacterium | reverse complement strand
GCTGTTTACAAAACAGCCGCTCTACCACTGAGCTACGTCGGCGTGCCCCCAGCGCTCCAGCCTAACCGGTCCAAGAGCCAGGTGCGCACGCACGGCCGTCGGGGCACTGCCCCGGTTGCCCGCGCCTGCCCGTCTCCGATGAGCGGTGGATGCGTTGCCCGGTACCGGGGCCTCCGGGTCGGACCGGGCAGGTTCGCCTCCATCTGCCGGGCCCCGCGGCCGGCTACCGTGCCTCGGGGAAGGCGAACTGTCGCTGCCTGGCCACCTCATACAGCAGCATGGCACCGGCCACGGCAGCGTTGAGTGAGGCGACGCGCCCACCCATGGGGATGCGAACCAGGACGTCGCAGCGCCGCCGGACCAGCTGATGGAGGCCTGACCCCTCCGAGCCCACCACCAGGGCCACCGGCCCACGCAGGTCCACCTGGTCACAGCGCAGCTCCGCATTCTGGTCAAGGCCGACGGTGGTCACCCCGAGTTCGCTGAGCGCCGGCAGCGCGGTTGTGAGGTTAACCACCCGGACCACCCGCAGGTGCTCCAGCGCCCCGGCGCTGGCGCTCACCGCCGCCGCCGAGAGGGGAGCGCTGCGATGGCGCGGCACTACCAGCGCGTGGGCCCCCAGGGCCTCGGCGCTGCGGGCCAGCGCCCCCAGGTTCTGGGGATCCTGGACGCCATCCAGGCAAGCGGCGACCAGCGGCCACGGCGGCCCCTCCTCCCCCACCAGGCGGCGGAGATGTTCCAGACCGCCATGCTGTCGCCCGTCGAAGTAGGCAACCAGCCCCTGGTGGTGATCCGTGTGGGCGATGTCGGCCAGCCGCGGTCTGGCCACCTCCTCCGGCTCCACCCCGGAGGAGCGGGCCCGAAGCACCGCCTCCTCGACCCTGGCATCTGGCGAGATCCCGGTGGCAACCAGCATGCGCCGCACCCTGCGCCCTGCTCGGAGTGCCTCCAGGACCGGATTTCGGCCGTACAGGACCTCCGGCATCAGGCGCGCCGCCAGCGAGTCCCCGCCTTGGTGTCCTCCACCTGGATACCCATTCCCAGCAGCTGATCACGGAGTTGATCTGAGAGGGCGAAGTCCCGGGCCCGGCGGGCCGCCTCACGACGCTCCAGGAGCGCCTTCTCCTCGGGGCTGAGGAAGTCGGCGCGGAGGGCCCGCCTCTCGATCACGCCGAGCCTCCGATCCGCGGCGGCCAGGGCGGCCAGGGCAGCTCGTGCCCCATCCACCCCCACACGCCCGGCATCCATCAGGCGGTTCCCCTCCCGCACGAGGTCGAACAGGGCGGCCACCGCGTCGGGAAGGCGCAGGTCGTCCTCCATGGCCCTGTCGAACCGCTCCAGCCCGGTTGTGGCCAACCCGACGAGTTCATCCGACTCCCCCGGGAGCCCCTCAGACTCGAGGCAGCGCCTCCAGAACGTGGCCAGCCGGCTGACGTCTCGCTCGGCTGCCTCCAACAGCTCCTCCTGGAACTGCAGCTTGTGACGGTAGTGGGCGCCGGTCAGTAGCAGGAAGCGGACGGCCATGGGGTCGTGCCCGTGCTCCATCAGGGTTTCTAGGGTGATGAAGTTGCCCAGGGACTTGGCCATCTTCACGCCACCCACCAGGAGGTGCTCGGCGTGAACCCAGTAGCGTACGAACTGCTTGCCCGTGGCGGCCTCCGATTGAGCGATCTCGTTCTCGTGGTGGGGAAACTTGTTGTCCACCCCTCCGCAGTGGATGTCGAAGGTCTCCCCGAGCCGGTCCATGGACATGGCGGAGCACTCCAGGTGCCATCCCGGACGTCCCCACCCGTACGGGGATGGCCAGCTGGCGAGATCGCCGGGCTCGCCCGCCTTCCACAGCGCAAAGTCCCTGACCTGCTCCTTGGCCTCGTACTCGTCGGCGTCCACCCGCCCGCTGGCGCCGGACCGCAGCCCGGCCGTGTCCAGGTGGGTCAACTTCCCGTAGGCGGGAAAGGAGCTGATGCGGAAGTAGACCGAACCCTCGCTGACATAGGCGCTGCCGTTGTCCAGCAACCGCTGCACCAGCTGAAGCATCTGGGGTATGTACTGCGTCGCCCGGGGATAGACCGCCGCCGGCTCCACCGCCAGCAGCTCAAGATCCCGGAAGAAGGCGGCCACGTAGGGAGCGGTGAACTCCTCCAGGCTCTGCCCGGCAGCCCGGGCCTTGGTGATGATCTTGTCGTCGACGTCGGTGATGTTCATCACCTGGGTAACTTCCAATCCCTGGTACTCGAGCTGCCGGCGCAGCAGATCCTCGGCCAAAAAGGTCCTCAGGTTGCCGATCTGGGCCCGGTCATGGACCGTCGGCCCGCAGGTGTACATCCCGACCCGCCCGGGCTCAAGAGGCGTGAACTCCTCCACGCGCTCCGACATCGAGTTATAGATTCTCTGCGTCACCTAACCCCATCCTACGGAGCGTTGGTGGAGCCCGCCGGTCCCACCGATGCCACCGCCAGAGCGGCGATTCCCTCCCCCCGGCCGGTGAGACCCAGGCCGTCGCTGGTCTTCAGCTTCACCGAGACGATCTCCGGCGGGCAGCCCAGAGCACGGGCTACCGCGGCGACCATCCCCAGCCGGTAGGGCTGGAGACGGGGTTCCTGGGCGACCACCGTGGCGTCCACCCCCCGGATCCCGAGGCCGGTATGGGCGACCATCTCCACCACCTCTCCCAGAAGGTCCACGGAAGAGGCGCCCCGCCAGCGCTCCTCGGTGGGTGGGAAGTGGTCTCCAAGGTCCCCCAGCCCGGCCGCCCCCAGCAGAGCGTCGCCGATGGCATGCAGCAGGACGTCGGCGTCCGAGTGCCCGATGAGCCCACTGTGATGCTCGACATCCACCCCGCCAAGCCGCAGCGGACCAGGGCCCCCGAATCGATGCACGTCCAGGCCCAACCCGATCCCTGGGAACGATCTCACCGGAGGACCCCATCGGAGGCCGCCAGCCAGGCCCGAAGCGCCATGAGGTCCTCGGTTCTCGTCACCTTGAGGTTGCGCGGATCACCTGGAACCGCCGCCACGGGATGCCCTAGGGCCAGGACCAGCGCCGCGTCATCATCCGCCGTGAGGTCCGTCTCCTCGGCTCGGTGGTGGGCCCGGAGAAGGAGTTCCCGGCTGAAGGCCTGGGGCGTCTGGATGGCGCCTAGGCTGGAACGCTCCAGCACCTCCTCAACCAACCCTTGGGCCACGCGGGCGGTGGAATCGGCCACCGGCACGCAGGCGGTGGCGGCACCGTGACGACGGGCTGCGCCCAGCACCCGGACCACCAGCTCAGGGGTCACGCCGGGGCGAGCGCCATCGTGCACTAGAACCAGCTCCCGGGTGGCGGCCTCGACCCCATTCCGCACCGAGTCCTGGCGGCGCCCGCCGCCTGGGACGCAGACGCATCCCAGCCGCGGGGCGACCGCAGCCCCCACCTCCACCACTCGACGATGGTCTGCGGGATCGGCAACCACCACGAGCTCGGTGATCCCGCTGGCGGGGTCGCCGAGCGCCCGAAGCACCCAGGCGAGGACGGGGCTACCCGCCAGATCGGCCCAGAGCTTGGCTCCGCCGAAGCGAGTCCCACTTCCCGCGGCGGCCACCACCGCAGTGGCGCCGCCGGACTGTGCGGCGCTCAGGGAGTGGGGGTCCCTTCGGCGCGGCCCCGCCTCCGGGAGCGACGCTGCGCCGCGGTGTCCACTCCGTCGTCATCCACCTGGGCGAACACCATCCTCCCCGAGGCGGTCTGGATCACGCTGCGGACCGTGACCAAGACGCGCTGGCCCACCCGGTGTCGCCCGCCTTCCACGACCAGCATGGTGCCATCCTCGAGGTACCCCACACCCTGGTCCTGCTCACGGCCCTCCTTGACCACCTCAACCTCGACCCGCTCCCCCGCCACCATCGCTGGCCTAAGCGCCGTCGCCAGTTGGTTCAGGTTGAGAACCGGAATGCCGGCGATCTGGGCCACCCGGTCCAGGTTGAAGTCCACGGTCAGGATGGAGGCGCCCTGCTCCCGGGCCAGGCGCACCAGCCGGGAGTCCACCTCCGGCATGGAGGGATAGTCCACCTCCGGAAAGGAGAGCTGGAGCCCGGGCAGCGAGCGAAGCTCCTCCAGCATGGCGATCCCCCTCCGCCCCCGCGCCCTCCGGATGGGGTCCCCCGAGTCGGCGACCGCCTGGAGCTCGCGGAGGACGAACTGGGGGATGGCCAGCTCGTAAAGGCAGAACCCCGCCCGCGCCAGATCGAGCAGGCGCCCATCTATCACCGCGCTGGTGTCTACCACCACGCGGGCCAGGGGTGGCCCGCCCCCGGTCAACGGAAGGCCGAACCGAGACAGCTCGCGGCGCCGCCGACGTCCCACGGAGAGCCCCAGGGGCACCAGGACGACCGCCACCAGAACCGCCACCACCCAGCCCAGCCCGTAGGGGAGCCCGGCGGCGATGAGAGCGACCAGGGCGGCGATGCCCAGGGCCACGATCACCCCCACCAGCAGTCCCACCAGCTCCGATAGCGGAAGGGTGGTCAGCTGATCCTCGGCCCAGAAGTACGGGCGGACGGTCAGGTTCGGTCCGAGAAGGTACCCGAGCAAACATCCCAGTCCCAGTCCCGCCGCGACGGAGATCAGGTCGCCGGGCCAGGCGTGAAGGGGGCCCTGGATCTTCTCGATCAGGACCGTCGCGTAGAGGGTCCCCCCAATCGCCCCCAGGCACATCCCGACCAGACTGGCGATCCGGTCAGGACGACCCCTGGGGTCTGCGGCCAGCCTGGCCACCGGCGCGTGGTCCGGGCCGGAGGGCGGTCCCTCCGGGTGGTCAGTCGGTGCTGCCGCCATCAGCGGAGGAGCCGCCTGCCGCGCCGGCACCGGCGGGCTCCGCCTCAGCGGTGACGATCGGGCCGGGCTCATCGGGGGGAGGCGGCCCCGGGACCACGTGGGTCCGCAGCTTGCCATCCTCCACGTCAATGGTGACCAGGTCCCCGATGGAGAATTCGGTGCGGAGAAGCTCCTCGCTCAAGGGGTCTTCGATCTCGGTCTGGATCACGCGACGCAGGGGGCGGGCTCCGTAGACCTTGTCAAACCCCTGCTCCACCATCGCCGCCTTGGCCTCCTCGGTGACGAGCAGGCTGAGCCCCTGACGCTGGAGGTGCTCCCGGACCCTGACCAGCATGAGGTCGACGATCCGACGGCACTCCTCTGGGGTGAGCCGGTGGAAGACCACCACCGAGTCGACCCGGTTCAGGAACTCCGGTCGGAATGCTCGCTTGAGCTCGTCGGTGATCCGTTCCCGCATCTTGATGTGGGCAGGGTCCTCACCGGCCGGCCCGGGCGTCGACGGTTGGAATCCCATTGAGACGTTGGCACCGACCCCCTGGATCCCCAGGTTGCTGGTCATGATGATGATGGTGTTGGCGAAGTTGACCACCTTCCCCTTGGCGTCGGTGAGACGGCCGTCCTCGAGGATCTGCAGCAGCATGTTGAAGAAGTCGGGGTGGGCCTTCTCGATCTCGTCGAACAGGACAACGCTGTAGGGGCGGCGGCGCACCGCCTCGGTGAGCTGACCTCCCTCGTCATAGCCCACGTATCCGGGCGGTGAGCCCACCAGCCGGGCGGTGCTGTGGCGCTCGGCGAACTCCGACATGTCCAGCCGGATGAGGGCGTCCTCACTGTCGAACAGGAAGTTGGCCAGGCTGCGGGCGAGCTCCGTCTTTCCGACCCCCGTGGGGCCGAGGAAGATGAAGGAGCCGATGGGGCGGCGGGGGTCCTTGAGTCCGGCCCGTGCCCGACGCACGGCCTGGCAGACCACCTTGACCGCTTCCTCCTGGCCGATGAGCCGCTTGTGGATCTCCCCCTCCATCGCCAGCAGCCGCTTGGTCTCGGCCTCCACCAGCCGGCTCACCGGCACCCCGGTCCAGGAGGAGACGATGTCGGCGATGTTCTCGTCCGTCACCGTGGCCACCGTCTGCCCCAGCTCGTCGCGCCAGGTCGCCTCGTCTCGGGCGTAGTCGGCCCGCAGCTGCTTCAGCTCCTGGTCGATGCGGCCGGCGTCGTCCAGCTCGTGCTTCTCGATGGACTGGTCCCTGCGCGCCTGGAGGGAGCGGATGTGGCGTTGCCGGGCGCGCAGCTCGGGCGGGGTCGTGGTGAGCTTCATCCGCACCCGGGCGCTGGCCTCGTCGATGAGGTCGATCGCCTTGTCCGGCCACGAGCGGTCGCTCACGTATCGGCCGGAGAGTTCAGCCGCCGCCTGCAGGGCGTCGTTGGTGATGGTGACCCGGTGGTGCTTCTCGTAGAGCGGCCGGACCCCGGTCAGGATCTCCACCGTCTCCTCCAGCTTGGGCTCGTCGACGTAGACCGGCTGGAAGCGCCGCTCTAGGGCGGCGTCCTTCTCGATGTACTTGCGGTACTCGTTGAGAGTGGTGGCCCCGATGCACTGGATCTCGCCCCGAGCCAGAGCCGGCTTGAGGATGTTGGCCGCATCGATGGCGCCCTCGGCAGCCCCCGCCCCGACCAGGGTGTGGAGCTCATCGATGAAGAGAACCACCTCCTTGGAGGAGCGGATCTCGTCCAGAATCTTCTTGAGCCGCTCCTCGAATTCACCGCGGTACTTGGTGCCGGCCACCAGCGCCCCCATGTCCAGGGTGAGCACGCGCTTGTGGGCGAGGGACTCAGGGATCTCCTGGTGGACGATGGCCTGGGCCAGCCCCTCCGCGATCGCGGTCTTGCCCACCCCCGGCTCCCCGATCAGCGCCGGGTTGTTCTTGGTCCGTCGGGAGAGGATCTGCACCACGCGCTCGATCTCCACCTCCCGCCCGATCACCGGGTCCAGCTGGTCCTTCTCGGCCAGCTCGGTGAGGTCACGGCAGAACTGGTCCAGCAGCGGCGTCTTGGTGGTCCGCTTGTGCTCGGTTCGGGGGTCGTCCTCAAGGCCCTGTTCGCGGAGGATCCCCTCCATCTCCTGCCGGACCTTCTCCAGGCTTGCCCCGAGGTCCTCCAGGACATGGGCGGCGATCCCCTCCCCCTCGATCAGGAGGCCGAGCAGGAGGTGCTCGGTGCCAACGTAGGTGTTGTTCATCCGCTTGGCCTCTTCGAAGGCGATCTCGATCACCTTCTTTACCCGCGAGGTGGGGATGATCTGCTGGACGATCACCCGCTCATTGCGACCCAGCACCGACTCGATGGTGCTCCGGACCTTGTCGATCTCGACCCCGAGGTTGGCCAGGACCTTGGCTGCCAGGCCGTCCCCCTCCCGCAGCAGACCAAGCAGCAGATGCTCGGTCCCGATGTAGGAGTGGTGGGACTTCTCGGCCTCATCCTGGGCCAGGGTCAGAACCTTCTTCGCCTTCTCGGTGAATCGCTCAAACGGGTACACGGAAAATCTCCTCGACCCCGGCAGGGGCAGGGTCCGCCAGCCGAAGCTGGGCGACCTGGGTGGGTATGGGGCGGGTCACCGTGCCGAACACAAGCGCATTATGCCCAATCCGGGCCAGCCGAACCCGCGCGGACCTCGGCCGCCCGATCTCATCTCTGCTTCGATGCGGTTACGCCGGCGGCAGAGTCCCCCCATTCCCCCGGGCCGCGAGCCAGGTCAGCACCCGTTCAGGGTCGGCCCCGAGACGACGAAGCACCGCCGCGGCTCCGGACTCGTGGCGCAGGCAGGCAGTGAGGATAAGGCCGGTGCCGACAGGCAGTCCCCGGGCGGCGGCGGCAGCCTCTTCCAGGGCCCTCCTGGCTGCCGGGGCCCAGCCCAGATCCAGCGGGTGCTCACCCCCCGCACTCGCCGTCCCCACCTCGGCGCGGACGCGCTCCAGCACCAGCCCAGCCTCTGCCAGCGCCGAGGCGCCTTGGGACGAACCCTGTCTGAGGATTCCCAGCAGCAGGTGCTCAGTCGAGACCGCCACCGCGCCCAGGTTCAGGCATTCCTCCTCGGAGAGCGCAATCGCACTTCTGGCCTCCGCGGTGAGGCGGGGACCGGTGGCGGGACGGAGCCGGCTGGCCAGCATCCCGCCGGGGAGCGGGGCCACCAATTCTGCAGACGACTGGTGCCCGGACCAGTATGGGCGAGGGCCGGGCTCCCCCCCTTCCCGCCCCACTTCTGGCCTTAGCTCAACGATCTTCGAGCGCACCCTCTCCAGGCTGGCCCCAAGGTCGTCCAGCACGTGGGCGGCAATCCCCTCACCCTCGATCAGAAGGCCGAGCAGGAGGTGCTCGGTTCCCACGTAGGTGTTGTTCATCCGCTTGGCCTCTTCGAAGGCGATCTCGATCACCTTCTTGACCCGCGGTGTGGGAATGATCTGCTGGACGATCACCCGCTCATTCCGACCCAGCGCCGACTCGATGCTGCTCCGGACCTCGTCGATCTCGACCCCAAGGTTGGCCAGGACCCCGGCTGCCAGCCCGTCTCCCTCCCGCAGGAGCCCCAGCAGGATGTGCTCGGTCCCGATGTAGGAGTGGTGGGCCCTCGTGGCCTCGTCCTGGGCCATGGCCAGGACCGCCTTGGCCCGCTCGGAAAACCTCTCAGACGGGTACGTGGGACATCTCCCCGAATCGGGACATAGCTCCCCGTAACGCCCGGGCGAGGGGGCGCCCGCCCGAGGTTTTACGAGGACCTCAGGCCATTATGCCTCGCCACTTCGATTCCCAAAAGGGCGGTGGTCCGGCTCGCTTCGGCGAGCAGCGGAAACGGGTACGGTCGCGCAGCCACGGCGCAGACCAGGGCCGAGGACCTACTCGGCCTCTAGATCCTCCAGGCCCACGTCACCCCCCTCAGGCGCCTCGGACTCATCCTCCTCGGCGTGGGCCCCTGCGGCAGGCTTCTCCTCCACCGCATCCTCGTCATCGTCGCCGGGCACGTAATCGGCGGCCGCGGAGTAGCGCCCCTCCGAAACTTCAGGCTCATCGGCCAGGTGGTCCGGGCGAGGAAGCAGTTGCCGGTAGGAGAGGGAGATGCGCCGGCGGCTCCGGTCCGCCTGGAGGACGACGACCTTGATGCTGTCGCCCACCCGGAGGACGTCCTCGGTGCGCTCCACGTGCTCCCAGGACAGCTCGCTGATGTGCAGGAGCCCCTCCACCCCGTCGGCGATCTGCAGGAACGCGCCGTACTTCTTGGTCTTGGTGACGACCCCCTCGATCTCGGTGCCCGGTGGGAAGCGCGCCTCGATGCTGTCCCAGGGGTCCTCCCCCATCTGCCGCAGCGAGAGGGAGATGCGCGAGAGCTCTGGGTCCAGCTTGATCACCCGTACCGTGACCTCGTCCCCGACCGCCAGCATGTCCGAGACGTTGCTGACCCGGTCCCAAGAGAGCTCGCTGATGTGGATCAGTCCGTCCGCGCCGCCTAGGTTGACGAAGGCCCCGTAGGAGGTGAGGCCGCTCACCTTGCCGGTGACCACGTCGCCCACCGCCAGCCGCTCGAACAGCTCCTCGCGCTGCCGGGCCCGGTCCTCGTCCTGGGCGGCCCGCTGGCTGACGATGAGCCGGTTGCGCTTGCGGTTGACCTCCAGGATCTTGACCATGATCCGCTCGCCGACCAGGTCGACCAGGTTGCCGGAGTGGGTGCGCGCCACCTGGGAGCTGGGAAGGAAGCCCCGGAGCCCCATGATGTTGACGATCAGCCCGCCCTTGTTCTGCTCCTTGACCTCGGCCTCGACCCCCTCGCCGGTGCTCTCCTTCTCGGCCGCCTTGGCCCAGATGCCCTCGGCCCGGGCCCGCCGCAGGCTGAGCACCACGTTGCCGTCCTCGTTCTCGGACTGCAGGACGTAGACCTTCACGTGGTCGCCCGGCTCCAGGATCACCGGCTCCTCGGCGCGGCCGGTGAGCTCGCGGTTGGAGATCACCCCCTCGGACTTGGCCCCGATGTCCACCAGCACCTCGTCCGGGTCCACCCTCACCACGGTGCCATCCACGATGTCGCCGTAGGTCAGGGTGCGGATGGAGTCGGCGCTGACCCGCAGATACTCCTCCATGGAGCTGAACGAGGTCATCTCCTCGGCGGGCGCGGGAGTGGCGAGCTGGGTCAAGGGACTGCGTTGTCCTCCGAAGGTGTGTAGGGCCGGCCGAAGCCAGGGCCCCGGTGCGGCCGAGAGTATATCAGCAGGGGGTCACCCTGCCGCCCGGACAAGGTCGGGCCTCCGCCGTGGCAAACTGGAGGGGCGGAATCCACCACCCAGGACCACAGGAGCGCTGCCTTGCCCACCTCCACGACCCGCACGGTCTACGAATACCGCGAACTGGAGTCCCTGGATGAGGTCAACAGCCTTGGCGCCGAGGGCTACGACCTCTTCCAGGCCGTGGCCGTGGGACCCACCCTCCGCTACCTGGTGCGCCGGGTGCGGGAGTCGGACGAGGTGCGTCGCGCGGGGTTCAGCGGCCCCGCCCCGGAGTAGCCCGCGCCGCAGCAGCGCCCCGGGGGAGCCGCCTCACATGCCTGCGGCCGTCGGCGCCTCCTCCTCCACCTGGCGGATGAGCTCGTCCATCTCCGAACGGTCCATCGACTCCACCTGGATGAGGTGGTCGGCCAGCGACTGCAGAGTGCCCCGGCGCAGCGTCAGGACCTTCTTGGCGGTGAGGTAGGCGTTGTCCACCAGGGAGTGGACCTCCTGGTCGATCTCGCCCGCCACCTCCTCCGAGTAGTTGCGCTGCTCGCCGAGATCCCGTCCCAGGAAGACCAGCTCCTCCTTGGTGCCGAAGGCCAGCGGTCCAAGCTTCTCGCTCATCCCCCACTCGGTCACCATCCGCCGCGCCAGCTTGGTCGCCTTGCCGATATCGTCGGAGGCACCGGTCGTGATGTTGGCGTCGCCCAGGAGCAGCTCCTCAGCGACCCGGCCGCCCAGGATGCCGGCCAGCTGGTCGGTGAGCTCCGCCTTGCTGACCAGGACCTTGTCGTGCTCGGGCAGCTGCATGGTCCAGCCCAGGGCCATGCCCCGGCTCACGATGCTGATCTTGTAGGGAGGGTCACAGTGGGGAAGGCTGCGCATCACCAGAGCGTGACCCATCTCGTGATAGGCGATGACCAGCTTCTCCTCATCCGAGATCCGCCGCGACTTGCGCTCGGGCCCGGCGATCACCCGGGCGATGGCCTCCTCAAGCTCCTGCATGGCGATCACCTTGTGGTTCTGCCGGGCCGCCAGGATGGCCGCCTCGTTGATCAGATTGGCCAGGTCGGCGCCGCTGAAGCCCACCGTCTGGCGGGCCAGGACGGTGAGGTCCACCGTGGTGTCCAACGGCTTGTTGCGGGCGTGGACCTTGAGGATCGCCTCCCGCCCACGGATGTCCGGGCGGTCCAGCGTCACGTGCCGGTCGAAGCGGCCCGGACGGAGGAGAGCCGGGTCGAGGACGTCGGGTCGGTTGGTGGCCGCGATCACGATCACGTGGGTGTTGGTCTCGAACCCGTCCATCTCCACCAGCAGCTGGTTGAGAGTCTGTTCCCGCTCGTCGTGGCCGCCGCCCAGGCCGGCGCCCCGCTGCCGGCCGACGGCGTCGATCTCGTCCACGAAGACGATGCAGGGGCTGTTCTTCTTGGCCTGGTCGAAGAGGTCGCGAACCCGGGAAGCGCCCACCCCCACGAACATCTCAACGAACTCGGACCCCGAGATGCTGAAGAACGGCACGCCCGCCTCTCCGGCCACCGCCTTGCTGAGGAGGGTCTTACCGGCGCCCGGGGGCCCCACCATCAGCACGCCCTTGGGGATGCGCGCCCCCAGAGAGGTGAAGCGGTCGGGGTACTTGAGGAACTCCACGATCTCGGTGAGCTCCTGCTTGGCCTCGTCCACCCCGGCCACGTCCGCGAAGGTCACCTGGGGCTTGTCCCCGGCCACCATCCGGGCGCGGCTACGGCCGAAGGAGAGAGCCTGGTTGTTGCCCGACTGGCTCTGGCGCATGATGAACCAGATGAACAGAAGGACCACCAGGACGATCAGCACGTTGGGGAGGATTACCGAGAGCAATAAGCTGTTTCCGCTTGAGTTCTGATAGCTGTAATTGGTGAATCCATAGCGCTCGAAGAGGGTGCCGGGGTCGGTCCCGTCGGTCACCGACTGGTACTCCTTCCCGGTGGTGGTCCACCACTGGACCTGGCTACCGGAGTTCTGCACCTGGACCTGGTGACTCGGGCTGCTGCTGATTATGGGGGCCCCGGAGGGAACCGTCTTGCCCTCAACCTGTAGCTGGTAGTCAGCCAGCGCCTTCTGGAGGGTCCCGGCCGAAGCCGACGGGATGCTGGGACCAGGGGCCATGTGGAAGGCCAAAAGGGCTATCGCCAAGATGGCGGCGAAGATCACCACATAGGCGACGGCACGGCGCTGGGCGGGCATGGCCCCGATTGTATCCGCAACTCACCCCGGGGGCGCCCCGCGGGATCTCACCGAGGGGCAGCGCCAATCCTGCTGCGATCTGCACAGCCGGCCACGACCTCTGCGCTTCGTCCGACTGGCAAGCATCCCCACCCGTGCCCCACCATCCGATGTCCGCAGTGATCGCAGAGATCGGTGGCGGGGGCTATGGGCCGGCGCCCGACCCCGGGGTTCGGACTCGGCGAAGCCGCTGTCCTCCGGCCTTGCCCTGAGCAGCCGCCTGGGCGGGCGCCCTTGTCAAAGCAGTTACCAAGATAGCGACGGTCCCGAGAAATCCCGTCGCGCTGAGAGATGTCCGCGTCCCTTCAACTCGCCCGCGGAAGCAGCTGAAAGTGGTCGCCGTGGACGGTCCGGAGTACGCCAAAGTGTCGACGGTCCAGGGTGGCGACCGTCCGCGTCCGATACCGCTCAGCCAGGACCACGATCGACGCGTCCGCCACGCCGATCTGCTGGTCACGGTAGCGGGCGATGATCCCGCGAGCGCGCCGAAGCCCATCCTCGTCGAAAGCTGCCAAGTCCCACGCTCCACCGGCGAGCTCGTCGAGCACTGCCAGCTCGTCGTCCACCCCGTGTCGCGTTGCGACTAGGTAGTCAAGCTCAGCCAACACGTAGGGAGAGACGACCAAGGCATCGGCTACAGCAAGCACCGCTGCCACCGCTTCGTGGTCTGGCTCGGAGGCGTCGAAGAACGCCAGCAGCGCACTGGTGTCCACGATCACGGGGGGCACCTTCAGCGCTCCCCGAAGCCGGCAAGCATCTCCTCGGCGTCGCGGGCGATCGGTCGCCCGCTCGAATACAGCGCACCACGAGGACGAGGGCGATCACCACCGACCGACAGGCGAATCGACTCCCGAATGACCTCTGCCTCGGATACCCCGCGCTCCGCAGCAGCCCGCTTGACGGCCACCTTCAGGTCCTCCGGCAGATACAGTGTCGTCTTCTCCATGAACCTATGGTACCACCGGTGGCGCCAGCGGTGGCAGGCGGGTCTGAGGAACCGAATGGTTGCGTGGACTGGGTGGATGGGTTCTCGGCACCCACCGTGGCGGCAACCCGGTCATGGCCTCAGCCGGCCAGGTGGCGTGCAACCTCACTTCGGATCTCGAAGACGTCGGCCGCACGTACCGCTCCTTCTTCCGCGACCGGGACAAGAAGGCGAAGGCGTCCGCCGATGAGGAATTCAGGTCCAGACCGATCGAGGCAAACTGCACTTCGGTGTGATCACCGAAGACGAAGGTGTTCGCCGAGCGCTGGAGCCACACCGTCTGTGAAGACCGCCCGAACCACTCGCCCATCTACTCGAGACGTCCCCTCGCGGAGGACGTCGCTCGCCGTATCGGCACCGATTGTTCCATGTGACTGCTGAGGTGTCCCGTTCCGCCCAGCATCGCCAGCACCCGATACTTCGCTCGGCGGCACCATGACCTCAGCTGGGCCGCCAATCCCAGCGGTCGCCGTCACGTTCGATGCGCTCGCCGCCCACGGGCAGATTCCACTGGCCACCGACACGCGTTCAACGCGTTGGCGGTCGCCGACGATCCGGGGCTTGGAGGACGAGGTGCGCCCCCTCGATGAGGTCATTGGCTCGAAGTGACCTGGCGGCGCCCATGCCATCGGCCATTCCGGCGGGCTCCGGTGGTGGCAAAGGTCCCACGCACCTCCGGCATCGAGTTCTCGGACCGTTCGGACCGCCCTGGGGAAGTCCCATTCCGCCCGTCGAGAGTCGAGCGGAACATCGCCAGACCGCAGCGTAGGAGCCGCACGCGCCGCGTCAGCCTGCCAGTGGGTACCCCTCGCAGGTTTGGTACGGCACCGAGTTACGCACCCGAGAGACCCGCATTTCCGACGGGCGCCGGAACGAGAAACCGCTGGTCAGCTGCCGGCACCCCTGCACGAAGTGCGCACCTGACCGGCGCTCTTGGTGGCGGTACCTGGATTCGAACCAGGGACACCTCGGTTATGAGCCGAGCGCTCTAACCCCTGAGCTATACCGCCGAGAGAATGACAGTTCCAGCCGGGGGGAGCGTTGCGGCGCCAAGACTCGAACTTGGGACCTTCGGGTTATGAGCCCGACGAGCTGCCACTGCTCCACGCCGCAGGCTGATTCTAACACGGCCTTCCGGGGAGGTCAAAGCCGATCCCGGGCGCATCGGGGCGGATCAGAAGTGGTGGGGATGCCAGCTGGCCCCCCCGTCAGCGGTGCTCCAGAGCAGGGCGTCCGAGGCAATCCACCTTCCCACGTTGGGGCTCTCGAAGCCCAGGAAGACCGGAACCGCGCCGGCGGCAGGGGCAGCACTTCGAGCCAGGATGCGCCAGGTGCGGCCCCCGTTGACGGTCCCGACCAGCTGGCGGCCGGATTCGGCGGCGAAGACCGCCGCCGGGCTGACGATCGCCAGCTCGGTGTAGCTCCCAGCCGCGGCCGGGAGGGGAAGGAGGGCGCCAAAACTGGCACCGGCGTCGGTGGAGATGGTCACGAACTGGGCGCCGGACCCCGAGCGCGGGGCGCAGAGCGCGGCGACCACCCCGCCCGGCGCCGAGGAGAGCGTGGCGGCAACCAGACCGGGGCGAAGTTGCCCGCAGGGGTCCGGCAGCTCCGTCCAGCTGGCTCCGGCATCGCTGGAGATGAAGAGCTGGGCGGGCTCGGTGGCCGCCCCCGCCTGCGGGGCGCCAAGAAACGCCACGTAGAGGTACTCCGGCCCCTGGTGGAGAAGCACCACCTGGTCATGGTTCACGTCCACCGGGGGGGTGAGGAGCGTCCGCCACTGGGATCCGCCGACGGCGGCTTCGTCTATGGACCAGTCGCAGGGACCAGGGCAGCCCCCCTTGGAGAAGCTGGCCCGCACCGCCGTTCCGGACGAGACCTTGATGGCGCTGACTTCCCGGCCGGGCAGCAGCGACCAGGTCAGGCCGCCATTGGCGGTGGCCAGCGCGGGGCCTCCCTCGGCGCTGAAGGCGTAGCCCACGTCCGGGTTGGCAAACCGGATGGAGCTGACCTGGGTCGTCCCGGCCGGGCACCCCACCGGAGCCGCCTCGAGCAGGCAGGCATGAAGATCGGACACGGTCACCCACTGAATCCCACCATCCGTTGTCTCCAGCACGGTGGCGCAGCGCTGGCCGTTGCAGCCCGGCTCTATACCCAGGGCCCATCCCTGGTCCTCACTTATCCAGCTGAGGTCCACCGCCTGGAATCCTCGCGGGGTGCTGCCGGTCGCGGGCATGGCCGGAGCTGCCCGGAGCGGTGCCCGGGAATTGCCGCCGGACCCGCAGCTGGAGACGACAAGCCCAGCTGCCAGCAGGGCCAGGAGGCGAGCACTCAGCACTGAGGTTGGAACGGTAGCGCATCCCGGTAGGGCACACGCGGACGGGACCCTCAGGTCAGGAGGTGCCCTGCACCGCCGTGGCGAAGTCGCTTACAACCTGGGCGGCCCGTTCAACCCCCGCCTGGGCGGGTCCGGGACCGGCGGCGGCGGCGGCGCTCTCGATCACGTACACGCTCTCGCCAGGGGCCGAGAGGCCGTCCGCACGCGCCAGCTCGGCCTGCCACTGCGGCGTGCCCGCAACCTTCAGCTCCTGGTTCTGGGCCGCGACCTCCGTCTGGAGTTGGCTCGTCTGGCCCTGGATGGCCAGGAGCTGGCGGCCCAGCGCCTGGTCAGACCGGTAGGTGGAAAGGGCGGCCACCGCGATCCCCGCCGAGACCAGCAGGCCCGCGGCGAGCATCGCCTGCCCGGCTGTTAGGGAACGCCCACGGCGCAGGAGGATCCAGCGGATCCGCAGCTCGCGCAAGGCATCCGCAAGGGGTCCGCCGTAATCAGCTCGCTTGAAGAAGGACGTGGGGTGGATCTCGGCTGAGTGTGGTGCGGGACGTCCCCGTGACTAAGCCGGAAGTATAGGCACTCAGGGACCTTCGGATGTGGGCACATCCCCACTTGCGTGGCGACCGCCCTCGGCCGACCGATAGTGATCCGCGTGGCGATCGACAGCGCAGCGCAGCGCCGTCTCCGGGTCCACGCCCACCCGCTGACACTCTGCTACCACCTGCCAGAGCAGCTCGCCCGCCAGGAGCTCGGCTTCATCTGAGAGGGACTCCTGGCTCGCCAGCCGCTCCCCCATCGCCGCCAACGACTCGCCCACGGTGCCTAGGCCGGCGGCCCCGGGACCGCCCCGGGCAGCCCGCCGCTGGAGCAACGTGGCGCGCATTAGGGCCGGGAGCGAGGCTGGGACCCCATCCAGCGCCGAGGTCCGCTCGGGCTTCTCGCGTCGCTTCATCCGGTCCCAGTTGCGAAGCAGCTCGGGTTCGTCGGCAACCGCCTGGTCATCGAACACGTGGGGATGGCGGGAGATCATCTTGGCCGCGGCGCTGTCCGCCACTTCGGTGAGCTCGAAGGATCCCTTCTCGGCAGCGATGGCCGCCTGCATCGCCACCTCGACCAGGAGGTCGCCCAGCTCCTCTTGGACCGCTTGGTCGTCCCCGGCCAGGATCGCGTCCGCCAGCTCATAGGCTTCCTCGAGCAGGTAGGGAAGGAGGGACTTTGGGGTCTGCGCCGCATCCCAGGGACACCCTCCGGGGCCCCGGAGGCGCGCCATCAGGTCGAAGAGACGCCCTACGGCCTCGGCCGGACGGCTCAACGCCCACCTCCCACGGGCTGGAGAACTCGTTGATCCGCCAGCTGCCGCAGGATGTGGAGCAGCAGCTGCGGCCACTCCGGGCCGGCGGCGGCGAGCCGGAGTCGAACCTGGTTCCCGCTGGCCGCCACGGCTGCGACCTCCTGGGCCAGTCGACCCAGGTCGAGCCCATGTCCGGGCTCGAAACGCACGACCACCTCGCCGGCTCCGGACTCGACCGCGGCGGCTCCCGCCGCGGCCGCCGCCAGCCGCACCCGGAGGCCGATCAGGAGGTTCTCGACCTCCTGCGGCCGCGGCCCGAACCGCTGTCGCAGGTTGCGGGCGAGCTCGTCCAGGGTGGCTGGCTCAGTGGCCGCGGCCAGCTGCTGGTAGATGCGGAGCCTCAATCGCTCATCCTCGACGTACTCGTGCGGCAGCAGCGATCGCAGAGGCAGACTGACCGTCACCTGGGCGGGTGACTCCGGCAACTCCTCGCCCTGGGCCTCGAGCACGGCTTGCCGGAGCAGATGGTTGTACATCTCGATCCCCACCGCCGCCACATCACCGTGCTGGGCCTCCCCCAGGACGTTGCCCGCCCCCCGGATCTCCAGATCCTTGATCGCCAGCGTGAGGCCGGCGCCCAGATCCTGCAGCTCGGAGACCACGTCCAGCCGCTTGTCCGCCTGCTCGGTGAGAGAGCGTTCCGGGTCATAGAGGAAGTAGGCGTAGGCTCGCTGGCCCGACCGTCCCACCCGGCCGCGGAGCTGGTAGAGCTGGGCCAGCCCCAGGCGCGAGGCGTCGTCCACGATGAGGGTGTTGGCGTTGGGGATGTCCAGCCCATTTTCGATGATGGTGGTGCAGCAGAGGACGTCCACCTCCCCCGAGCCGAAGGCCACCATGGCTCGGGCCAGCTCCCCCTCCTCCATCTGGCCATGCGCCACCGCCACCCGGGCCTCCGGCACCAGCCGGCGGACGAGCTCGACCTCCCGCACCATGGTCTGGACCCGATTGTGAACGTAGTAGACCTGTCCCCTCCGGGCCAGCTCGCGGCGGATCACGTCCTGCACCAGACCCTCCTCCTTGGCCGTCACATAGGTGCGGATCGGGAGACGGCCCTCGGGGGGGGTGCGGATGACCGAGAGGTCGCGGATGCCCGCCAGAGCCATGTGCAGCGTACGGGGGATGGGGGTTGCCGAGAGCGAGAGCACATCCACCGCTGTCCGCAGCTGCTTGAGCCGCTCCTTCTGGAGCACACCGAAGCGCTGCTCCTCATCGAGGATGGCCAGCCCCAGCCGCTTGAAGCGCACGTCCCGCTGGAGCAACCTATGGGTGCCGATCACGATGTCGACCGTCCCCGCCGCCAGCCCCGACAGGACCCCGGCGGCCTCCTCCTCAGACCGCAGGCGCGAGAGCTGCTCCACCACGACAGGGAACGCCCGCAGCCGCTCCTTGAAGGTCAGATAGTGCTGCTGGGCCAGGACGGTGGTGGGCACCAGCAGA
Organism: bacterium; assembly: GCA_021801645.1. GTDB lineage: Bacteria > Chloroflexota > Dormibacteria > Aeolococcales > Bog-877 > JAJYXT01. The sequence continues at coordinate 57,836 of JAJYXT010000072.1, read as the reverse complement.
GCCACCTGCCAGCCGTCCTCGACCGCCTTGAAGGCGGCCCGCAGGGCGATCTCGGTCTTGCCGAATCCCACGTCGCCGCAGAGCAGGCGGTCCATCGGCCGCTCTGCCTCCATGTCCCGCTTGATGTCCTCCAGTACCAGCATCTGATCGCGCGTCTCCTGATAGGGGAAGGAGGCCTCCAGCTCCTGCTGCCAGCGCGAGTCCGGGGCGAAGGCATGCCCCTTGGCCTTGTGGCGGCGCGAGTAAAGCTCGACCAGCTCTTCCGCGATCTCGTCGATCCGGCGCCGCACCCCTCGGCGGGTCCGCTCCCACTCCCCGGTCCCCAAACGGGAGAGCTGGGGGCTGGCCCCCACCCCGCCGACGTACCGCTGGATCCGGTCCAGGTGCTCGGCGGGCACGTAGAGGCGGTGCCCGTCGGCGTACTCCAGCTGCATGTACTCGCGCTCACCCTCGTCGTCGCTCACCAGCCTCATTCCCAGGAAGCGGCCCACCCCATGGTCGCGGTGCACCACCACGTCGCCGGGCTGGAGCTCAAACCCCAGCAACCCGGACTCAGGAGCGACGGGGCCGGCTTGATGCAGGCGCCCCTGGTGGCTGGACTCGGCCCGGTGCACGGTCCGGACCAGGTTGGACGGCCGCCGCTTCTGAGCACCGAAGAGGTCGGCGTCCGCGAGGACACCGACCTCGCCCACCACCAGCCCGCCCTCCAGATCCCCTGGCGCCACCGTCAACCGACCAGGAAGGAGCGGGGTCAGGTCAAGCCGGAACTCCGGCACCAGGATGGGATCCAGCCTGAGCTCGGAGGTCAGCTCGACGACCCGCTCCTCCTGCAGGCCGATCTGCAGCAGCGCCCCGCCTGCGCCGGTGAACTCCCTGGCCCAGCTGGCGAAGGCAGCAAGGTCGCCTTTGAAGGCAGGAACCGAACCCATTCGGAGGTCCCTCAGCAGAGCTGGGCCGTCGACCGCCTCCCGGCTCAGGTCGACCCAGTGGGAGGAGCCAAGCCGGTTCTCAATGTCCTGAAGGGGGACCAGCGCGAGCGGGAGGTCCACGGGCAACTCGCCCCTCGCGGTCTCCGCCTCCTTGATGGCACTGACCTCTTCGACCCACGCCTCCAGGGAGCGGCTGAGGCGCGGCCAGCGATCGGATAGGAAGACGGTATCTCCGGGCAGGTGGGCGAGCAGGGAGTTCCCCGGCTCCGCCAGCAGGGGCGCCAGCGTGTCCAGGGAGTCGGGCTGCACGCCCTCCTGCAGCCGGGCCAGCTCGGACTGCCAGCGCTCGCGAACGTCGTCGCGCAGTCCCTCGAGTTGGGTGGCGCGCAGCCGGCCCGCGGCTCGCGCCAGAGCGGCAGAATCCATGGGGAACTCCCGAGCCGGCATCAGGGAAACCCGATCCAGGCGTGCCCTCGAACCCTGCGTCTCGGGGTCCAACCTCCAGAGCCCGGCAACCTCATCGCCGTCCCACTCCGCGCGCCAGGGGCGGCTGTCCAGAGGGAAGCAGTCGACGATCCCGCCGCGCCGGGAGAAGTCGCCAGGAGTCAGGGCCACCGGTTCATGGCGGTAGCCGGCCTCCATGAGAAGGCGGGCGAACTCGGCGGGCGCAATCCGGCTGCCCACCTCCAGTCCACCCAGCCACGAGCCCACCCAATCGGGTGCCATGGTTGGCCTTGCAATCGCCTCCAGCGAAGTGACCACCAGGGGCGGCGGGCCAGTTCTGACTCGTCTCAGGGTCCCCAGCCGGTAACGGAGAACCGCCGCCGCCGGGGCCACCCGGTCGAAGGGAAGTACGTCGGGGGCGGGAAAGAGGCAGACCTCGTCGTCGCCGGAACCGAGCCAGGTCCGCGCCTCAGAGAACGCCTCCTCCGGCGAGTCCACGATGAGGCAGACGGTGCGGCCGACAAGGCGCAGCCAGATGGCGGCCAGCAGGACGGCCCCGGGGTGGGTCACGCCGCCGATCCGCCCGCACGATGGAGATGCCTGAGAGAACTCCCGGCTGCGCGTGCCCAGCTCACCGCGGGCCAGCAGGTCCAGAAGAGAGTTGGCGGAGTCAGCCAATCTCGCTCCCACCGGCGTCCCGGTTGTACTCGCTCATGGTCGCCTCCAACCCGCGCTCGATCACCGAGAGCGCGGCATCGGCGGCGCGCTCACAGGCACCATCCAGAAGCTCCCTCTCCTCGCCGTCCGGGCGGCCGAGGACGTATTCGATCGGATCGACCCCGGGAGGTGGGCGCCCGATCCCCACGCGGAGGCGAGCGAACTCCTGGGACCGTAGGTGTGCCTGCAGGGAGCGGAGGCCATTGTGGCCCCCAGGGCTCCCAGACCGGCGGAGCCGCAGCCGACCCACTGGCAGGTCGAGATCGTCATACACAACTAGCACCTGCTCGAGCGTGAGCCCTAGGTCTCGGAGGAGCCTGGCCCCGGCGATTCCCGATTCGTTCATGTAGGTGCGGGGGCGGGCCAGGACGATCTCCCGTCCGGCGTGCTGGCCCCGGCCGGTCCAGGCTGGGGACCGGCCGGCCCTGAGCCGTACCCCGAGGCGAGCCGCCAGCAACTCGACAACCCGAGCGCCGACGTTGTGCCGCTGCCCGTCATAGGCTGCCCCGGGGTTGCCGAGCCCGATGACCAAGATCGGCCCCAGCTGAGGCGCAAACGGAGCCGAGCTCACGGTGCCGCGGGCACCAGCTTTGGCACCCTGGGGGCGGCCTCCCCGCGTCGGGTGGCCGCCAGCCTCAGCAGCCGCCTGGTCTCCACGGTCATTCGCCTGGCCTCCTCGGCCCCGTGGTGGTCATACCCCAGAACGTGGAGCAGGCCGTGAACTGAAAGGAGCCTCAGCTCCTCAACTGGCCTGCGGGGCGCGTTCCCGAGGGCTTCGGGGACCGAGATCACGATGTCCCCCAGCTCGGGCACCGGTCCGGCGGGCAAGGTGAAGTCAAAGCCGGCGGCCGCCTCGCGGGCGGGAAAGGCGAGCACATCGGTGCTGGCGTCCTGACCCGAGAAGGCGCGGTTCAACCGGGTCATCTCCCTGGTACCGGTGAGCCGACAGTTGACCGACCCAGCGGATATCCCGAGGTCCTCCATTGCCCCCGCCAGAAGATGATCGAGGCCGGCGGACCGAGCCAGCGCTCGCTCCGCGGGGGTGAGGGAACGGCTGAGAATGACCCGGGGGCTGACCCCGGCGCTCAGACCTGCTTGGCCCGCCGCTTGCGCGCCGCCATGGTCTTCTTCTTGCGACGGACGCTGGGCTTCTCGTAGAACTCCCGGCGGCGCACCTCGGTGAGGATGCCATTCTGCTTGATCTTCTTGTTGAAGCGGCGCAGAGCGCTCTCGAAGGACTCCCCTTCCCGCAGCTTTACTTCCGACAGTGGACCTCTCCTCCTTGGCATGCGTGGCGCGCCTTCACCCGATCCAGCGCGAACCTCGATTGTATCCGGCCGCACCCCCCCTGCGATGAGGGCCCAATGGTCAGCTGAGGATGCTCGCCACCCGGGGGCGCAAATACTTCCGCAAGAGGCGGAGGGTGGTCGCCGGGTCCTCCTGGAAGAACATGTGGCCCCGCCCCGGCAGCCACTCCACCACTGATCCCTCGATCCCCTCCTGGAGGCGCGAAGAATTGCCGGCGGGCATGACCCGGTCGGCGGTGCCGTGGAGCAGCAGCGTGGGCGCGGAGATGCGGGAGAGCAAGGGGCCGATGTCGTGGTGGCGGATTGCGGACCACTGGGCGGCAAAGACCCCGGGGCGCACCGGGTGGGTGGCGCGCCAGCGCACCGCGTCCTCGATGACATCGGGGTGGGCCGCGGCGAAGCCGCGCTCGTAGAGGACCTGGCAGGCAACCCGGTAGGCCATGCCCGGGTCTCGGGCGTCCCCGCCCAAGAGCAGCCGGGTGTCCTCCGGGTCGGCGCGCACAGCCAGGCGGCCGCCAGGGCCGGTGCAGCCCAGGACCAGGGAGTTGACCCGGTCCCCATGCCGGGCGGCCAGATGCTGAGCCACCATCCCCCCCATCGACACACCGAAGACGGCGGCCCCACCCGGCGCCAGAGCGGCGATCACCCCGGCCGCGTCTCCGGCCAGCTGCTCCATGGTGTAGGGGCCGGGGGTGACGTCGGAGCCCCCGAGGCCGCGCTGGTCGAGCACCAGGCAGCGCCAGAAGGCGGCCAGGTCGGAGATGTTCCAGACGAACGCGTGGTGGTCGGTCCCGAGGCCCGGGATGAGCAGCAGCGGCGGGCCGCTGCCCACCTCGTGCACCGCCAACTCCACCCCCGGCTCCACCTCCACCCGGTGCGTGATGCCGTCACTTGGCCACTCCACGCTCCCATCGTACGGAGCGGACCTGGCCGGCAGCCTCAGCCCCGATCGAGTACGGGGGTGTTCGCACTAGAATCTCCGGGTGCCCGTGTACTTGGCCGGGAGCGGCGCGCTCACGCCGACGGGCGAGGTTGAGCTGAGGGAGGAGCAGGCTTGGCATCTCGCTCGAGTGCTGAGGGCCCGGCCCGGTGAGTCCATCCGGGTGGTAGTTGACGGCACTCAGGAGCTGCTGGTCGAACTCTCCCAGGTCTCGTCCACCCTCGTCCGGGGAAGGGTCGTGGATGTGCAACCGGCCCGAGGCGAGCCGGAGTGCCGGCTGCTGCTGGTCCAGGCCATCCCCAAGGGATCGGGGATGACCGAGGTCTGCGAGCGGACATCCGAGCTGGGGGTCGCCTCGATCTGGCCCGTATTCAGCGAGCGCACGGTCCCCCGCCCCGGTCCGGAGGCGAGCGTGGAAAGGCATCGGAGGTGGAACAAGGTCGCCGGCGAGGCGGCCCAATTGGCGGGCCGGAGCCGGGCGCCCGTGGTCCAGGAGCCCGAGGGGCTCGGCGCCGCCCTGGAGCGCCTACTGGTGCGGGAGCCGGATGCCCAGCTGTTCGTGTGCCACCAGGAGGGGACGGCGGTGGCGCTCACCGCCGCTCCGTATGAGCGCTCGCGGCCCGCCGCTGTGCTGATCGGACCTGAGGGGGGCTGGTCCCCAGGCGAGCTGGGCCGGCTGCGCTTTCTCGGCGCCACAGTCGTGTCACTCGGCCCCCGGAACCTCCGGACGGTGGTCGCCGGCGTGGTGGCGGTGACGCTCCTCCTGTCCCGAGCCGGGGAGCTCGGCCCGCCTCTGGGTGCGCTGGCATGACAGTGCGCTTCTCCCACCAATGGAGGACCGGCGTCTACCTGTCCCCCGAGGGAGACGGCGGCCCGCGGCGGGTGCGCATCCGGGTCGAGCTGCGTCGTGACCCCCTCACCGGGCGAGGGGGTCGCGTGGCCCACTTCCAGGGCTTCCGGCTGCGCCGACCTGACCTGAGTGCCGAGGTGGCGGCCAGCCGGCCCCACTGCCCCTTCTGCCCGGACCGGGTGCTGATGGTGACCCCCCGTCTGGATCCCCCCGTGGACGGCTTGTTCCGGGTGGTCGAGGGGGAATCCGTCCTCTTTCCGAACATCTCCCCGTACGACCGGCGCAGCGCGGTGGTGGTGCTGTCTCAGGCCCACTTCCTGGCTCCAGAGGACATCCGTCCCCACCACTTGGTCGACGGGCTGCACGCGGCCCAGCGCTACCTGGGGGCACCGGGAACGCTGCGACGCAGGGACTTCGGGCTGGTGACCTGGAACTACATGCCCCTGGCGGGCGCGACCCAGGTGCACCCTCACCTCCAGGTTTTCGCCACCGACCGGCCCGGGAGGCTGCTCGAGGACGAGGTGGCGGCCAGCGTCCGGTACCGTCGGCGGTTCGGCCGCTCGTATTGGGAGGAGCTGGTGGAGACCGAGTCCCAGCTCGAGGAGCGCTGGGTCGGCCGGGGGCACCACACCGTCTGGCTGACCCCCTTCGTCTCCCGGAGCGTGGTCTCCGACCTGATGGTGGTCTTCCCCGGGAAGGCCCTGCTCTCAGAGCTCTCCCTGGTCGCCCTGGAGGAGTTCGGTCGAGGGATGTCGGCCGCCCTGCAACAGCTGGCCGCCGAGGGGGTGGTCAGCTTCAACCTCGCCTTCTACCCCGCCCGTGCCGGCTCCCCCGACCAGGCGGTGTGGCTGCATGCGCGCCTCTCGCCACGCATCCACTTCAACCCCGCCATCGGCGGATCGGACGCCACGGTGTGGCAGCATCTCCTTGACGAGCCGTTCATGGTCCGCAGCCCGGAGCGGTTGGCGGACTCCCTGCGACCGGCCGTCGCCGACGCCCTGGCCGGGGGGTGAGGGGCGGGGCGGCCGCGAGGGCCGCCCCGCGCCGGTCAGCTCTGGGAGGCCGGGGCCTCCAGGACCTGTGGCTGAGGCTGCTCCTCGGTGGCCACCGGGATCCGGCGTGGTGCCGGGGCCTCGACGCGAGGCAGGTGCACCGTGAGCACCCCGTTCTGGAAGCTGGCCCGGATCTCATCCTCCTTCACGTCCGCAGGAAGGGTGAGCTGGCGAACGAACGAGTAGCTGGCGCGCTCCCGCCGGAGGTAGGTGCCCTCGCCCTGGCTTCCCTCGGTCTTCCTCTCGCCACGCAGGGTGAGAATGCCCTGGTCAGCCGTTATCTCCACCTCCTGCGGGCTGAAGCCCGGGATGGAAGCTTCGACGAGGAACTCCCTGTCGGTCTGCCGGATGTCGAGTGGCAGGTAGGCGGTGGGGGCTACGGAGGTCGTGCCCCTTCCGCTCCCGGAGGTCAACAGCGGGGTGCCGGAGAAGGCCTCGTTGACCCAACGGGCCATCTCGTTCTGCAGGTTAAACAGATCGCTCCACGGATCCCAACGTGCCATCGAATATCACCTCCCAACTCAAGTGAACCGCTTTCCAAGTGCCGGGAGATTCGCGAATCCCACCATGTTCCATACCCCCGCCCTGGGGCGGCGAAACACCCTCAGATGCCGATCGCGTCCTTGAGGTGCTCGAAGAACCCGCGGCGCACCGGATGAGGCTTGCCGTCGGGGGGCGCCAGCTCGCGTAGCAGGTGCCGCTGGCGTTCGGTGAGCTTGGTGGGGATCACCACCCTCAGCCGCACCACCTGGTCGCCCCGACGTCCCGTGCGCGGGTCCGGAGCTCCCCTGCCGGGGATCCGAAGCTGCTCCCCATACTGGGTGCCCGGCTTGATGGTGACCGTCGCCGGCCCGTCCACCGTGGGCACCTCAACTGTGTCCCCCAGAGCCGCTTGGGACACGGTGATCGGGCAGTCGTACAGGATCGTCATGCCGCGCCGGGTGAGGACATCATGCGGACGCACGTTGATCACCAGGAAAAGGTCTCCAGGGGCACCTCCACGCGGTCCGGCGGCTCCCTCCCCGGGCACCCTCACCTGCATCTCGCTGTCCACCCCGGCAGGGATCTGGACCTCGATCGACTTGCGCTGGTCGACCACCCCCTGCCCATGGCAGACGGCGCAGGGGGAGTCGATCACCTGCCCCTCGCCGCGGCAGCGCGGGCAGGGCTCCACGGTGACCATCTGACCCAGCAGGGACTGCCGCACCCGCTGTACCTGTCCCCGGCCCTGGCACTCGGTGCAGGTGGTGGGCGAGGTTCCCTTCTGGGCCCCGGTGCCGCCGCACTCGTCGCACACCGCCGGTTTGGTGACCTCGAAGGTGCGGGTCACCCCCCTCACGGCCTCCTCGAAGCCGATGCTGACCTGAAGGCGCAGATCGGCACCACGTCGGGGGCCGCTGCGGCCCCGGCTCATCTGGCCCCCGCCGAAGAACATGTCGAAGAGGTCGAAGGCGGACTGGAAGTTGAAGCCCCCGGTCGAGCCAAAGCCGTCCCCCGCCTGCCCGAAGGTGTCGTACTGGCGCCGCCGCGCGGGGTCGGAGAGGACCTGGTAGGCCTCGCCCACCTCCTTGAAACGCTCCTCGGCGGAAGGGTCCCCGCTGTTGCGATCGGGGTGGTAGCGCATGGCCAGGGTGCGGTAGGCGCGCTTCAATTCCTCCGGGCTGGCGCTGCGGTCCACCCCCAGGACCTCGTAGTAGTCGCGACGCGTCTGGGGCATCAGCCAGGCCCGGCCTCGTACGGCTCCCCTCCGGAACCAACCTCGTCGACGGCGTCACGCGACTGCCCCTGGCCCCCGCCCACCGCGACCTGGGCGGCCCGCACCACCCGATCGTGCAGCCGATATCCGGGCAGGTACTCGGACACCACCTGGCCCGCCGGCTGGCCCGGCACGGTGGCGACCGCCTCGTGAAGCCGCGGGTCGAACGCCCCCCCCACCGCCGGGATGCGCCCCACCCCTTCGGAGCGCAGCGCCTCCTCCAGCTGGCGCACGGTCAGCCGGAGGCCCTCTGCCAACCCGTCCGAGGCGTCCTCAGGAATGTGGCTCAAGGCGCGCTCCAGGTTGTCCAGCACCGGCAGGATGGCCCGGAGCATGCCCTCGGCTCCGTACCGCGCCTGCTCCTGTGCCTCCTGCGCCCGACGGCGCTTGAAGTTCTCGAAGTCGGCCGCCAGGCGAAGGTACGACTCGCGCATCCGCTCCAGCTCCTCAGCCGGGTCGGGCGCCTCCGCCGGCACCGCCTGAGCGCCCTGGACCTCGGGCTCGTCGTCGCCGGTCGGCTCAGGCACAGGCGCCTCCTCCTGGTTTACGTCCACAGCTCAGGCCAGAACCCGGGCAAGAGCCTCGCCGGTCACCTGGGAGATCAGCTGCAAGCGAGCGGCCACCCGAGCGTAGCGGATGCGGGTGGGACCGACCACGCCGACCGTGCCCCAGAGCTGGGTGCCAACACGATAGCTGGTCAGCACCAGGCTGCAATCCTGGAGCTCCTCCAGGCTGTTCTCGTGGCCGATCACGACCTGCACCCCAGACTGGGGCGCGAGCTGGCTCACCACCGCGGCCAGGATCCGTTGGGCCTCCAGGACCTCAAGCACCAGTCGCAACCGATTGGGGTCCTCGAACTCGGGGTTGCGCACCAGGTTCCTCACCCCGTCGTGCAGGACCAGCGCCGACCGGTTCTCGAGCTGACGGAGCCCGGCCGCGACCTCAAGGACCACCGCCCGTGGCACGACCTCGGGCATGGGACAGGCCTCCAGCTCCTCCGCGGTCATCCCCGCCCCCGTCCGGTTCAGCGCGTCGGTCAGGGTGTTGAGCCCCTCCTGATCCAGCGCCGGATCCACCTCCAAGGTCCGCTGCTGAGCTCGACGACCGCTGCCGACCACAACCACCAGGGCATGGCCCGGGCTGGTCGACACCAGCTGAGCCCGCGCCAGCCGACTGCTTCCCTCTGCCGGGCCGGTGACCAGGGCCACGTTGTCGCTCAGCTGGCTCAGGGTGGCCGCGGACAGCTCCAGGATCGCCTCGACGTCCGGGTCCACCTCCAGGAAGCGCTGGCGCACCTGGCGCCGGAGCACCGGGTCGACGATCTCCTGGGGCAGCAGGAAGTCGACGAAGTATCGGTAGCCCATGTCTGTCGGCACCCTCCCAGCGGACGGGTGAGGCTGGGCCAGGAAGCCGTCGTCCACCAGCTCAGAAAGCTCGTTGCGGATGGTCGCCGAGCTGAGCTCCATGAAGTAACGGGCGGCCAGAACGTGGGAGCCCACCGGGACCACCGTCTCGGTGTAGTCGGACACCACCGCCTGGAGAATGCGCTCTTTCCGTCCGTCCATGACCTTGATCTCAGAGGTTGCCCCTGCTTAGCACTCGCCAACTCGGAGTGCTAAGTGGAGTCTAACACGGGTGTTCGGCTCCTCCTCCGGCAAATAGAATCGCGACATGGCCAGGCGAACTCCTCCCGACGTCGAGCCCGCCCGGGCCGGCCGGGCCCAGGCGCTCAACCCATTCCGGGTCCGACATCCCACCGAGACCACCCGCGAGGACCTCGCCCGGCGAGCCAGCATCCGGGAGGTGGTCTTCGGCATGCAGGACGGGTTGCTCACCACCCTGGGCCTGACCACCGGCGTCGCCACCGCCACGGCGGGAGCCGCCGTCTCGCACACCACCATCCTCATCGCCGGGATCGCCGGGGCGCTGGCGGGCATGGTCTCGATGGGGACGGGTGCCTACCTCGCCGCCGTGGCGGAGAGGGACCTGAAGCAGGCCGCCATCCACCAGGAGCGCGCCGAGCTGGAGAGCCAACCCCAGGAGGAACACGAGGAGATGGTGGCGATCCTGGTGGAGAGCGGGGTTCCTGCCGCCACCGCCGAGGGGCTCAGCCGGGAGCTGGCCCGCTTTCCCCGGCTCTGGGAGCAGACCCACATCGAGAAGGAGCTGGGCATCGCGGGCACCGACCAGGAGAACCCCCTCCGGGATGCCCTGGTGATGGGGATCACCTTCCTGATCGGCTCGATCGTACCCATCGTTCCCTACGTCGCCCTCTCGGGCATCGCCGCCGTGCTGTTGTCGCTCGGCCTGTCGGCGCTGGCGCTGGGCGCGGTGGGGGCCGCCAAGTCCAAGGTGGTGGGACACCCGCTCTGGCGGGGCGCCGTTCAGGTCATGGGCGTGGGTTGCGCGGCAGCCCTGGCCGGCTACGTCCTCGGCGTCCTCATGCCCCACGTGTTCGGCCTGCGGCTGCCCGCAGGGTGATCAGGCCGCGATCAGTTCCAGGGTGAGGCGGTCCAGGATCTCCATGCCCTCGGGGGTAGCCCTCACCCTCTCGCCCTCCACCACCAACCAGCCGTGAGCGGCGAGCCTCCGGGAGGCAGCCAGCAGCTGCGCCTCTGCGACCTCCACGCCCTCGGTGAGCCTCAATCCAAGGGCCAGGCGCTCCAAACCGATTTGGGAGTCCTCCAGCTGCTCGCTGTCCCGGATGCCTGACGATCCCTGGCCGAGGACCCGTACGTAGGTGGCGGCATCGCGGAAGTGCCAGTAGCGGACGCCCCGGGCGCGCCCCGCGGGCAGCCCGAGGGCGCTCGCCGCCGCCCCTCCCAGGAATCCATGGGATCCGGCTCCCAGCGCCAGGTAGGTGCCTCCCCTCCAATAGTTGAGGTTGTGGCGGGACTGGCAGCCGGGACGGCTGTAGTTAGACACCTCGTAGCGGGTGAGACCCGCCGCCAGCAGCCTGGCCCGGGCCGACCGGAGCTGCTCCAGGGCCACGGCCTCGGCAACCGGTCGGGCGCGACCTCTGTCCACCAACCTCCGGGTGGTGGTGCCCGGCTCCAGCGTCAGCTCATAGCAGGAGAGGTGGTCGGGCTCGAAGCGGAGCACCCGGTCCAAGCCATTGAGGAAGGTCCCTGTGGACTGGCCGGGGATGGCGAAGATGAGATCACAGCTGACCTGGGGGATGTCGGATTCGCGCAGCCAGCCCAGGGCGCTCAGGCCCAGCTCGGCATCGTGGCCCCGTCCCAGCCAGCGCAGGGTGGGGTCGGAGAGGCTCTGGATCCCCAGGGATGCTCGGGTGATCCCAAGGCGGGCCCACTCCCGCGCTGCGGCCGGGGAGACCTCCTCGGGGTTGGCCTCGAGGGCGACCTCACAGCCATCCTCCATTGAGAACCCGGCCGCCACCGCCTCCATGAGCCTCGCCAGCCGTTCGGTTCCAAGCAGGGAGGGGGTGCCGCCACCGAGGTGGACTGTCTGCAGCGGAGCCGCCGCCGCCGAGGTACGGCTCACGAAGTGCAGCTCCTCCAAGAGAGAGTCTAGGTATCGGTCCTGCAGATCCGGACCCGAGATCGAGATGGCAAAGTCGCAGTAGGCGCAGCGCCGGCGGCAGAAGGGCAGGTGGATGTAGAGGGACCGGGGGGGAGCCAGGCTGTCGTCAGCGGTCAATCGTGAGCACCGCCATGAAGGCCTCCTGGGGGATCTCCACGCTCCCCACCCGCTTCATCCGCTGCTTCCCCTCCCGCTGCTTCTCCAGCAGCTTGCGCTTGCGGGTGATGTCGCCGCCGTAGCACTTGGCCAGAACGTCCTTGCGCAGCGCCGGGATGGTCTCTCGGGCCACCACCTTGCCCCCCACGGCCGCCTGGAGAGCGACCTCGAAGAGCTGGCGCGGGATCACCTCCTTCATCCGCCGCACCAGCCGCTTGCCCTGTCCCTGGGCCTGGCCGCGGTGGACGATGGTCGAGAGGGCGTCCACCGAGTTGCCGGCCACCAGGACGTCCAGCTTGACCAGCTGCTCGGCGCGATACCCAGCCAGCTCGTAGTCCATGGAGGCGTATCCCCGGCTGCGGGACTTCAGCTGGTCGTAGAAGTCGTGGATGATCTCTCCCAAGGGGAGGTCGTAGGTGAGCAGGGCACGGTCCCCCACCTGGTACTCCAGATGGCGGAACTCGCCGCGCCGCTCCTGGCAGAGCTCCATGATCCCGCCCAGGTACTCCCGGGGCGTCACCACCTCCAGCTTGACCCGGGGCTCCTCAATCGAGATCACCTGGGAGGGATCCGGCAGCTGGTCTGGGTTGTCGATCTCGATCTGCTGGCCGTCCCTGAGGTTCACCCGGTAGGCTACCGAGGGCGCGGTGGTGATGAGCTCCAGATCGAACTCCCGCTCCAGCCGCTCCTGGACGATCTCCATGTGCAGCAGGCCGAGGAACCCGCAACGAAAGCCGAAACCAAGAGCGGCTGAGGTCTCCGGCTCGAACACCAGGGCCGCGTCGTTCAGCTGCAGGCGGTCCAGCGCCTCCTTGAGGTCGGGGTAGTCGTCACTGTCGACCGGGAAGAGGCCGGCCCACACCATCGGGCTGGCCTGGCGGTAGCCCGGCAGCGCCTGGGTGGCGGGCCGCTGGGCCTCGGTGATGGTGTCGCCCACCTTGCTGTCCCGGACGTTTCGGATGGAGGCGATGAGGTAGCCGACCTCCCCTGCCGCCAGCTCCGCCACCTCCTCCATCCCCGGCCGGAAGCAGCCGACCTCGTCCACGGTGAAGGTCCCCTGGCCGGCCATCATCCGGATCTGGGTTCCGGACGACAGCCGCCCTTCGAAGACGCGCACGTAGACCACCACCCCGCGGTAGGCGTCGTACTTGCAATCGAAGATGAGGGCGCGAAGCGGCAGGCTGTCGTCACCGGCAGGTGCCGGGAGCTGCCTGACCACCGCCTCCAGCACCTCTCCCACCCCCTCACCGGTGCGCGCCGAGACCAGAAGGCAGCGCTCTCTAGAGATGCCGATCACCGACTCCACCTCCTCCGCCACCCGCGTAGGTTCGGCTTGGGGCAGGTCGATCTTGTTGATGACAGGGACGATCTCCAGGTTCAGCTCCATCGCCTTGTAGACATTGGCCAGGGTCTGAGCCTCTATCCCCTGGCTGGCGTCAACCACCAGGAGCGCCCCCTCGCAGGCCGCCAGCGCTCGCGAGACCTCGTAGGCGAAGTCGACGTGGCCGGGGGTGTCGATGAGGTTCAGCTCATAGTCCAGGCCGTCCGCGGCCCGGTAGGGCATGCGCACCGCCTGGGCCTTGATGGTGATCCCCCTCTCACGCTCCAGGTCCATGGTGTCCAGCACCTGCTCGGTCATCTCCCTCGCCGCCACGGTCCCGGTGGCCTCGAGGAGGCGGTCCGCCAGGGTCGACTTTCCGTGATCGATATGGGCGATGATCGAGAAGTTGCGAATCCGCGCGGTCGGGGTGCCCATCTGGCTTCCGATTATCCCGAAGGGAAGGTCGCGGCCCCCGGGGCCAGTCTCTGAGCGGCGCCCCCGTTAGGATCGGGAGGTCCATGGCCAACCCCGAGAGTTCAGCTCGCCGCGTCACCGTCCACCGGGCCCGCCGGATCGAGGAGCTGGAGCAGGTCTCCCAGCTCCAGGGGCAGATCTGGGGGACGGCCGAGGTCGCTGCTCCCAGCTCACTCCTGAAGGCGATCTCGGAGGCCGGAGGGGTGGTCCTGCTGGCAAGGGAGGGCTCACGCCCGGTGGGATTCGCCTTCGGCTTCGTCGGCCGGGACGACCAGGGGCGCCTCTATCATCGCTCCCACGCCGCCGGTGTCCTGCCGGAGCTGCGCGACGCTGGGGTCGGGAGGTCCCTGAAGCTGGCCCAGCGGCGTTGGGCTCGCGCCCAGGGTCTCGATCGCATGGTCTGGACGTTCGATCCAGCGCAGCTGCGGAACGCCCACTTCAACCTGCACCGGCTGGGAGCTGTGGCCCGCCGCCATCACCCGAATTACTACGGGCGGCGCACCGACGACCTCAACCAGGGCCGACCCACCGACCGCCTGGTGGTGGAGTGGTTCCTGAGCCCGGTCCTGGCCGGAGCGCTGCGGCTCCAAAGGCGCCGCGGTGGGCTGGCGATACCGGTTCCCGCGGCCCTGCTGCGGACCGGTCCCCCGCCTCTTTCCGACCTCCTCAGGCTACGCCGCCGGCTGCGCCGGGCCCTGGGTGAGGGTTTGGCGATCGTCGACTACGACCGGGAGCGGGGCGCCTATGTGGCGGCCGAGCTCCCTGCCGGGTTCCCACCCCCAGCGGAGTGACGCCGAGCCAGTTCCAGCTCGCAGATCACGTCCATCTCCCCGCCGTAGTCTCCCGGGGGAAGAGCCTCCAGGTCGCCCGCCAGCTGGGGCGATGACCTGAGCCAGGGGCGAGCCGCCTCCAGCACCTGCTCGCGCGAGGCCGGGTAGGCGACGCCGCCCAGAGCTCGGAGCAATGCCAGCCTGAGGTTGCCGATGGGCACCCCGCGAGGGTTGGCGAAGCGGGGACCCCGGAGCCCGACCTCGACTGGGGGCTGCCCGGGCGCGCCCAGGGCCTCGCGCATCAACAGCTCCTCCAATGGCACCTTGGGAAGCAGGTCGGAGAGGTCGACGTCAGCCACCGCGGAGCACCCGGATGGGGCCGGAGCGGCGGGGCGACGCAAACCGGCCGCGGTGGAGGTCCCACCGAAGTGGGAGGACGGTCCCCGCACCGCGACCGGCGACGCCCACGGTATCGCGGGAGACATCCAGTTCACCGCCTCGCGACCTCAGTGTGACGCGGACTGCAGCCGGTCGTGACCGGGGGGCCATCAGGCCTCGCCCAGCACCCGGCTCGCCACCTCGGCAACGTCAGGGGGACGCTGCCCGGGATGGCTGCGCACCCGGTGGCTCAGGACCATGGGCGCAACCTCGGCGACCTCGGCTATGCCCGCGCTCCGACCACCCCGCAGGGCCGCCAGCGCCTGTGCGGCCTTCCGGCCGACCAGGTCGGCGCGGTGCCCGTCCACGTCGAGGGCGATGGAAAGCCGGGCGATCGCCTCGAGCACCGGGCGGCCCACCTCCACCTGGGGCAGTAGGGCCATCGCCTCGGCGATCTGGACCCGCAGCCGGTCCTCGGCCTCCGCCCAGGCCGCCTGAAAGGCTTCGGGGTCCTCCTCGAACGCCTCCCGCCGCAGGACGATCTCCACCCGCTCGGAGAGGTCGGAGATGCCCTCCACGTCCACGCAGAGCCCGAAGCGATCAAGCAGCTGCGGTCGCAGGTCCCCCTCCTCGGGGTTCATGGTCCCCACCAGGATGAAGCGGGCCGGATGCCAGACGGATATGCCCTCGCGCTCGACCACGTTGACCCCCATCGCCGCCGCGTCCAGGAGGACGTCCACGATGTGGTCATCGAGAAGGTTCACCTCATCCACATAGAGGATCTGGCGGTTGGCCTCGGCCAGGACCCCGGGCTGAAAGCGGCGCTGGCCCGCATGGATGGCCGCCTCCAGGTCGATGCTCCCCACCACCCGATCCTCCGAGGCGTTGATGGGGAGCTCCACCACCCGCATCCGCCGCGGCTCGGAGACCAGCTCCTCTCCCTCGGCCCGGCGCTGCTGGCACTCCAGGCAGAGGGGCTCAGAGAGAGGGTCGCAGCCGTACCGACACCCCCGGATCACCTGGATCTCGGGGAGGAGCCGCGCCAGCGCCCGGACCGCCGTGGATTTGGCCGTACCCTTCTGGCCCCGGATCAGCACCCCCCCAACGCTGGGGTTGACAGCGTTCAGCTCCAGCGCCAGCCGCATCCGGTCCTGTCCGACCAGGGCGGTGAAGGGGTAGACGCTCCGGGGCTCGCTCACCCCCCGATTGTCGCAGAGGGGCGCTACCCCCCCGTTCCTCCGGCGGATCAGGTGCCGCGGCGGAGAGCCTCGGCCACCGGCCGGAGGATCCCCTGTTCAGTGACGTCGAAGAGGGCGAAGTACTCGCCCCCCAACCGCCGGCTCAGGTCGGCGCAGGCGTTGAAGTGGTATCCGGCCAGCTGGGGGCCCCCAGGCGCCTGGGTGACCGGAAGGTGATCGCGAGAGGTGTCGATGACCACGGTGTGGATCCGAGCCCGGTGAATCTCGGCGGCGGCGGCCTGCGCCTCGCGCAACGGCTCATCCCCTCGCAGGCTGATGTTTCCCCGACCGTCGCTGATCAGGACCAGGAGGGGCAGCACGTCCTGGTCTCGGCGCCGCTCCGCCAGGATCAGGTCCAGGGCGGCCACCAGCCCGTGGGTGAGGGGCGTCGTCCCCCCCACCGCCAGCCGGCTCAACTGCCGCTCGGCGAGGTCCACACTCGAGGTGGGCCGGAGCACGACCCGGGCGCTGCGGCCGGCGAAGGAGATCATCGCCACCCGATCGCGCCGGACGTATGCCTCCCGGAGGAGCGCCAGGATGGCGCTCCGCGTGGCATCCATTCTCTGCTCGGCATCCATGCTCGCCGAGGCGTCGACAAGGAACACTATGAGATTGCCGATCCGCCGCTGGCGAACCTTCTGGCGGAGGTCCTGGCGCTCCAGCTGGATCGCCCGGCCATCTTCCGCGGGGGCCGCGCTGCGGCGCTGAACCTGGTGGGGGGCGGCGGCCCTCAGAGTGGCGTCCAGCGCCAGGTCGGTGGTCCTCTCCTGCCAGCGTGAGCTCACATACCGGCCTCTCCGATCCTGGGAGGAGGTGCGGCTGCGCCGGCCACTCCCCCGGCGCCGCCGTCGCTCATGGGGGAGCTGCAAGCGGCCCGCCTCGTAGCGCTCCTCCAGCTCCACGCTGGCCGCCGGTGGTGCCGGCATGGGGCCGGCCTGGCCGGACGTTGCCTCCGCGGCGGTGCCCGGGGAGCTGGACTGACTCCCCTCGCCCACCTCACCTCCGCCCGCCTCCTCACCCTCCCCCCCCTGAGCAGGCTCCGGTTCCCCGCCTGGGCCGGGAGCGCCGTTCTGCTGGTCCGCGACCCCCTCCGCCATCGTCGGCACCCAGCTGCCGGCAACCCGCCGGCGATGCACCAGGGCCAACTCGGAGACCTCCATCAGGTCCTGGAGGCCGGCCGGGCGAGCCTCGGCCGAGGAGCCGGGCCGGAGAGCGGCCAGGGCACGGGCCGCCCTAACCATGACGAGGTCGGCGCGGTGCCCTACCACCTGCTGGTCCACGGCCATCCTGGCCGCGGCCACGATCAGATTGCGGGGCACCGCCACTTCGGGGAGCCGGTGGCGCGCCTCGATCAGCTGGAGACGCAGGCTTTCGTCAGCCCTCGCTGGACCCGCCGGCCCGAGATCTGACTCCATCACCCTGACCCGCTGCTCGGGATCCCGAAGACCCACGACGTCAACGCACAGCCCGAAGCGGTCCAGCAGCTGTGGTCGCAGCTCGCCCTCCTCGGGGTTCATGGTTCCGATCAGGATGAAGTGAGACGGATGGCTGGCGGAGACACCTTCCCGCTCCACGACGTTGCGCCCGCTGGCGGCGGCGTCCAGAAGCACGTCCACCAGGTGGTGGTCGAGAAGGTTGACCTCGTCCACGTAGAGGACCTGGCCGTTGGCCTCGGCGAGCACGCCGGGTTGAAACCTCACCTCGCCTGACTTGAGCGCGAACTCCAGGTCCAGGGAGCCGACAACCCGGTCCTCGGTGGCTCCCAGGGGCAGCTCCACCAGTCCGGTGGGGACGATCTCCAGGGGCAGCGGCCTCCCCCCTTGGGACCGCCGTTGGCACTCCTGGCAGAGGTCGCCCAGGGAGGGCTGACAGTGGAAGCGGCACCCGACCACCACCTCCCTCGGAGGCAGCACCGCGGCGAGGGCCCGCGCCAGCGTCGACTTGGCAGTGCCCCGCTCGCCCCGGATCAGGACCCCGCCGATCAACGGGTCCACCGCCGCCAGCAGCAGCGCCAGCTTCATGCGGTCCTGCCCGACCACCTGGAGGAAACCCGGCCCCCGGCGGGGCCCCAGGTCAACCGCGGGTACGCTCAAGCGGGAGCTACCCCCGCGGCGCTGAGGCGCCGCCGCCACGGGGAAGGCAGGGGCACGGACACCGCTCCCTCCGGCCACACCACCTCAAGCTCGTCGGGCGGAGCGACGACAAGCGGCGCCAGCAGCAGGGCTACGGCGTCTCCGCCGTCTTCCCACCCGGCCTCGGCCACCACCCGGAAGGGTGTGTCGGCGGACGGGTATCCGATCTGGGGAGGCGGAGCCGCCGGAGCCCCAGCCTCCCGCACCAGGATGAGCTGGCAAAGCTCCCCCGATTGGGCGTCCTCCGGCAGCTGACCCGTCCCCTCCGGCACGTCCAGGCTCGGAGCGGGCAGCAGCAGGTGCCCTGAGCCCAGGGCGAGTGGCTCGTCTCTGAGCTGCTCCATGCAGATATCGTAGGTGCGCTGGGGATGAGCGCGGAGTCAGAGGAGGAGCGGTGGGAGAGCCGATCGGCATCATCGGAGGCACGGGTCCCCTGGGTACCGGCCTGGCGCTGCGCCTGGCGGCAGCCGGGCTGAAGGTGGAGGTAGGCTCCCGAGACGCGCAGCGCGCCCAGGAGGTCGCCCTGAGGCTGAACTCACTCCTGGACGGCGGCGCCGCTGCGGTCGGCGGCGGCCGGAACGACGAGGTGGCCGGAGCGGCGCTGGTCGTCGTCGCCCTCCCCTACGACGCGGTGCGGGCGACTGTCCAGGGGCTCGCAGGTCCTCTGGCCGGCAAGATCGTCGTCTCCACGGCGGTGCCGATGTCGTTCGCTTCCGGCCGGCCGGAGCCGGTCCAGCTCAAAGCCGGCTCTGCGGCTCAGGAGCTGGCCGAGCTCTGCCCCGACTCCCGCGTGGTGGGCGCCTTCCAAACGGTGGCAGCGGGTCAGCTCCTGGACCTGCGCCTGCAGCTGGACGAGGACGTGCTGGTCGGTGGGGACGACCGGCAGGCGAGGAGGGAGGTGGCCACCTTGGTGGAGCGGATCGGGGGGCTCCGTGCGGTGGAGTCCGGCCCCCTCGCCACCTGCCGGTACGCGGAAGGGCTTACCCCGCTGCTCCTACGGCTGAACCGGCTGCACCACGCCCAGACCGGCATCCGCATCACCGGGCTATAGCGGGGCCCGGCCCGGAGGCCTCAGATGTGGATGGCGGCCCCGTCGGCGGCGAGCACCGCCTCCTTGAGGCTCTCGCTCAAGGTTGGGTGGGCGTGGACCAGGGCCTCGAACTGATCCGGGCGCACGCCTGACCATGCGGCCATCACCATCTCAGGCAGCAGCTCGGTGACCTCCGGGCCCACCGCGTGGGTACCGATGAGGCGGCCAGTGGCCGCCTCGAACACGGTCTTGACGAAGCCGCCGGTCTCGCCCATGGCGATGGCCTTCCCGCTTGCGGTGAAGGGGAACTTGCCCACCCGCACCTGGAGGCCGCGGGCCTTGGCCTGCTCCTCGGTGAGGCCCATCGACGCCACCTGAGGCTGGCAGTAGGTGCAGCGGGGAACCAGGTCCACGTCCAGGGGTGCCACATCGCGGCCGGCGGCGGTCTCCACCGCGATCACCCCCTCAGCGCTGGCGGCGTGGGCCAGCAGGGGGGGACCGGTGACGTCGCCGATGGCGTACACCCCGGACACGTTGGTGCGCTGGTGCGGGTCGACGGCGATCAGCCCCTCCCGCACCTGGACGCCCAGCTCCTCCAGGCCGATCTCCTCGATGTTGGCCCGCACCCCAGTAGCGGTGAGCACCATGTCCGCTTCGAGAACCTCCCCCGACTCCAGCTGCAGGCGCATCCCCTCGGCGGCGCGCTCCGCCCTCTGGATCATGGCGCCGGCGCGGATCTCGATGCCGCGGCGCTGGAACTGGCGGTTCACCTCCTTTGACACCTCGGCGTCCTCCTGGGGGAGGATCCGGTCCAGGGCCTCCACCACCGTTACCCGCACCCCGTAGGTGGAGTACACGTCGGCGAACTCCGCGCCGATGGCGCCGCCCCCGACGATGACGCAGGATGCCGGGAGTCGCCGAAGCTCCAACGCCTGGCGGTAGGTGAAGATGGTGCGGCCGTCCGGGTCCAGCCCCGGGAGCACCTTGGGGCGCGCCCCCGTGGCGATGATGATCTGGGTCGCGGCGACAGTCTGCCCCGATGGCTCGACCCGGATGGTCTGCTCGGAGACCAGCCGGCCCCGTCCCCTGACCACCTCGACCCCGTTCTTGCGCATCAGGAAGGCCACCCCCCCAACCAGCTTGGAGACCACCTCGCGGCTCCTGGTGATCGCGGCGTCGAAGTCGGCAGCGACCTCGCCGGTGGAGATGCCGAACCGATCCGCCTCCCGGATCAGCCGGAGGACCTCGGCGTTGCGCAGAAGCGCCTTGGAGGGGATGCAGCCCCAGTTGAGGCAGATCCCACCCAGGGTCTCCTCCTGTTCGATCAGGGCCACGCTCATGCCCAGCTGGGCGGCCCGAATGGCGGCCACGTATCCGCCCGGCCCGGAACCCAGGATGGCTAGGTCCTTCATCGCTCCTCCTCCCTCGGGTACGGGCTCAGATCAGCAGGGACGCGGGGTGCTCGAGACACCACCGAAGGTAGCCCAGCGCCTCGGCCCCCTGGGCGCCGTCGGTTACCCGGTGGTCGATGGCCAGCGTCATCTCCATGATCTGGCCGGCCACCACCTGGCCATCCCGCAATACGGGGACCTCTCCCACCTCGCCCACCGCCAGGACGCTGCCCTGTCCCGGGGTGATGATGGCCGAGAACTGGCTGATGCCGAACATCCCCAGGTTGCTGATGGCGGTGTGCGCACCGGCCAGCTCCTCGGAACGCAGCTGGTTGCTCTTGGCCCGGGCCGCCAGGTCGTGGGTCCGTCGCGCCAGCTCGGCGAAGGACAGCGACTCGCAGGATCGCAGGGTGGGGGCGACCAGCCCATCGGGAACGGCCACCGCCAGGGCGATGTTGCTGGAGAAGAAGCGCCGGACCCCGCCACCCACGTAGGCCGAGTTCAGTTGGGGGTGGCGCTGCAAGGTGAGGGCCATGGCGCGCACCAGGAAGTCGGTGACAGAGAACCGCGGGACCCCAGGTTGCTGCAGCGAGTTGAGCTCCGACCGGAGCCTCATCAAGGCTGCCACGTCCACTCGAGTGGTGAGATAGAAGTGGGGAATGGTGCTGTTGGCCTCGGCCATCCGGCGGGCGATGGCCTCGCGCATCCGGGTCGTCTTGACCGGTTCCGAAGGGTCGGTGGGGTCCAGTGGGGCAGCGCGGCCGGCCGCGGTGGGAGCGGATGCCACCAGCCCACCCGACTGCGCCAGGGCCTCGACGTCCTCGGCGGTGACCCTCCCCTCGGGCCCGGTCCCGCGCACCTGGCTCAAGGGCAGTCCCAGCTCCCGCGCCCGGCGGCGGGCCAGTGGGCTGGCCTTGACCCGCCCCACCGGCGGCGGCTCCTCGGACATCTTGGACTCCCCACCCAGCTGGTGGGCCCAGTCGGGGACCGGAGTCGGCTCCGGCGCGGTGGACCGGGGGGCCTCGTCCTGGGAGGCGACCTCGGAGGCCGGCGGTGGGGTGGCACCCTCCCCGCCCCCAGCAGCCGGAGCCCCATCCTCCAGCTCCTCGCCCTCCTCGGCGATCACGGCAATGGGAGCCCCGACGGGCACCTTCCCGCCCGGACCGACCAGGATCCGGCGCAGGATCCCGCTGGCGTAGGCCTCGATGTCGATATCCGCCTTGTCGGTGGCGATGGAGGCGATGGTGTCACCGCGCTCCACCCTGGTCCCCTCCTCCACCAGCCAGCGGTTGATGGTGCCCTCGGTCATGTCGTACCCCATCTGGGGCATGGTGACCTGATAGGCCATCAGCTCATGCGCCTCACCGCTTCGACAATCTGCTGGCTGGCGGGAATCAGCTGCTGCTCCAACTTCCGGGAGTAGGGCAGCGGGATGTCGCGCATGGCCACCCGGGCAATGGGCGCATCCAGGTCGTCGAAGCTCCGATCCTGAATCTCACTGAGGAGGCTGCCGCCGAAGCCGCCGGTGCGCCAGTCCTCGCCGCACAGGACCAGCCGGTGGGTGCGGGCGACCGATCCCACCACGGTCGGGTAGTCCAGGGGGCGCAGGGTGCGCAGGTCGATCACCTCGCAGGAGACGCCGTCCTCTCGCTCCAGCACCTCGGCCGCGTGCAGCGCCTGGAGCAGCATCCGCGAGTAGCCGACCAGGGTCACGTCGGTCCCCTCGCGGACCACGGCGGCGCGTCCGATGGGCACCTCCAGCCCCTCCTGCTCCGGCACCTCGCCCTTGGTGCTGTAGAGAAGGCTGTGCTCGATGAAGATCACCGGATCTGGGTCGCGAATGGCGGCCAGCAAAAGACCCTTGGCATCCGCCGGAGTGGCGGGCATCACGACCTTCAGCCCCGGGACGGAGGCGAACCACCCCTCAAAGGTCTGCGAGTGGGTGGGGCCGAGCTGTCCGAACCCGGAGACGGTGCGCACCACCAGGGGCACCGACCACTGGCCGCCGAACATGTAGTGGAACTTGGCCGCGCTGTTGACGATCTGGTCCAGGGCCAGCAGGGCGAAGTTGACGGTCATCAGCTCCGCCACCGGGCGCAGCCCGCCCATGGCCGCCCCGACCGCGAAGCCAACGATCCCGGCCTCGGCAATCGGAGTCTCCATGACCCGCTTCGGCCCGAACTCCTCGACCAGCCCCTTGGTCACGGCGTACGAGCCTCCGTAGCCGGTGATGCTCTCCCCCATGAGGATCACCCTCGGGTCGCTGCGCATCTCCTCGCGCATGGCGCTGCGCACCGCCTCCCGGTAGGTCAGCTCGGCCACCTAGGTCGCCGCCCCCGCCGGGTCCCCCGCCATGGAGGGCGCCTCCTCCGGCGCCTCGGGATTGATGGGCTTGGCGTAGATCCAGCGATCCACCGAGTCCGGGTCGGGCCAGGGGGAGTCGTCGGCGAAACGCACCGCCTCCAGCATCTCGGCCTCGACCTCCTCGTTGACCTCGGCCAACTCCTGCGGGCTGGTGATGCGGTGTTGGACCAGGAAGTCCCCGAAGCGGGGGATCGGGTCCAGCTCCCTCCAGCGGCGGACCTCCTCCTTGTCCCGGTAGAGCTCCGGGTCGGCCATGGAGTGACCCCGGAAGCGATAGGTCATGGCCTCGACGAAGAACGGCCCCTTGCCCGAGCGGCAGTGCTCCGCCGCCTGCTGGACCGCCCCGTACACCGAGAGCACGTCCATGCCATCGCATTGGACCGCCGGCATGGTGTAGCCCTCGGCTTTGATCATCATGTCCGAGACCGGCGACTCCTCAGCCAGGGTCGCCCCCATGCCGTAGAGGTTGTTCTCACAGATGAACACCACCGGGAGGTTCCAGAGGGCCGCCATGTTCAGCCCCTCGTGGAAGATCCCGTTGCCGGTGGCACCGTCCCCGAAGAAGTCCAGCACCACCAGCGGCTCCTCCCGGTACTGCATGGCGTAGGCCATCCCCGCCCCGATGGGGATGTGGGAACCCACGATGGCGTGGCCACCCCAGAAGTGCTTGGTCGCGTCCGCCAGGTGCATCGACCCGCCCCGGCCATGGCAGAGGCCGGTCTCGCGGCCGAAGAGCTCGGCCATGCAAGCCTTCACGTCGCAGCCTCGCGCCAGCGCGTAGCCGTGGTCACGGTAGTGCCCCAGGATGTGGTCGTCCTCGCGAACCGCCGCTACCGCCCCCACCGCCACCGCCTCCTCCCCGATGTAGAGGTGAAGGAAGCCCCCGACCTTCGCCTGGGCATAGGCCTCGGCGGCGTGGTCCTCGAAGTGACGGATCTGCACCATCTTGCGGTACATGTCACGGCACTGCTGGGCGGTCAGCCCGTGCGGCAGCGCTCCCGCCGAGCGGGCGGCTGCGCGAGGGCGGCTCTTGCGAGGTGCGGTGGCCACGCACCCAGTCTAAGAGATCGGCCGCGGACCACTCGCCGGTGCCCCCGGTAAACGCGGCTCCGCCGCTTCGTCGGCTCACCCCGGAATCCAGCCGTTGGCCCCTCGCCCGTGGTCGCCCTCTCCCATTCCCGGCTCCATCCCGGCAGGCCCTCGCCACCCCCAGGCCGGGGGGCCAGCCGGTTCAGCGGCCGCGCCTGATGGCCGGCCGGCGGAGGCGAAATTGGGGCGCAGGAAGGGGGCTCAAACCGTGCCCCACGGGGTATACTGGTCTTGCGCAGCCGCGGTGTGCGGAGCTGCCGGGTGGTGGGGAGCACCGGGTAACCGGGTTGCGTCCATTGCCGTTGACACCGGAGGGCCCAAGCCACGCAGGGCTCCCCAGAGGGACAGACCCATGAGGCGTGGCGCCCCCACCGAGGAAGTGACGAGATGATGACCACCGAGCGGGACAACCGCTACCGGGTTACCCACCACGACATCCTGCGTCGGCAGCGCGAGAGCCTGGCCCGGACGCGGAAGTTGCGCAAGTACCGCTCCCACCTGGAGCACCTCGACCGCGTTCTCGCCGACCTCGAGGACGCCCGGATCCGCGAGCGCCGGGTGGTGCCGCCCGCGATCACCGAGGAGCTGCGCCGGGCGGAGGTCTCCCAGGTCGATCCGGACCTCGCCCAGGTGGTCGCCAGCAGCCGCCCCAGCATCGACCGGGTGCAGGACGCCGTCTTCGACGCCCAGGGCCGCATCATGGTCGAGGTCAGCCGGCTGCTGGGGCAACCGGACTGGATCACCATCGAGGCCGAGGAGGGCGAGGCCCTGGAGCTAGAGGCCTCGCGTCACTGACCGGCCCGGGCGGGCGCTCCCAGCGCCCGCTCCGGGTCGAAGTTGCGAGCCAGCTCCAGGATCCGTTCCTGGTCCCTCCTCGCCTTGCGGCTGCGGGCAGTCTCTCTCTGGCGGGGCCTGACCGGAAGGTGGGCGGTCTCGGCCATGCGCTCGGCGAGCCTGGCGTCCCGCGTCTGGGCCATCCGCTCCCACTCCTCCAGGGCCTCGGCGATGGCGAGTCGCCTCTCCCTGGGGCCGGCCTCACCCAGCTCGGCCAACTGCGCCTCCAGCCTGGCCATGCGCCGTGCGGGTAGGCGGCTGCGCGCCAGCTGGATCGCCGACTCAGCCTCCGCCTCCTCGTGCCTCCTGGCCCCGGAGGCCTGGCTGGCCGCAGCCTCCTGGCTCCGCGCCTCTCGGAGCGCAGCCTGAGCCTCCTGGAGCAAGGCCCCATATGCGGGGAGCAGCGCCTCGTGCTCGCCCTGGGCGGCCAGACTGGCCAGCTCCGCACCCCGGGCCAGCAGCCCGTCAACCGCCTGGTCCTGTCCCAGCTCACGCAGCTGGGGAATGATGAACACTCCGAGCTTGCGATCCACCTCCACCCAGGCCTGGCGGACCTCGGGCGCTAGCTGCGGGTGCTCGGGCACCGCCAGCGGGCTACGGGGCATCCTCTCCCAACCTCCTCGGTGTCACGGTCACGACAGCTGCCCGCCCACTCCTCCCGAGATCCGCTCCAGAAGGCAGCCCACCCCGGCGGCGGTGCCTCTGGGAGCGGCGAACACCGAGGTCCCGGCCACCACCACGGTGGCCCCGGCGGATACGCAGCTGGACACATTGTCGCAGTCCACGCCCCCATCCACCTCCAGCTCGCAATCGGGGTTCAGCTGGGAGATCAGCTCGGCCACCTCCCGGAGGCGCGGAAGCGACTGGGGCAGGAGGCGCTGGCCCCCGAACCCCGGATCCACGGACATCACCAGCGCCATCTCGACCTCGGGCAGGAGGGGGCGGAGGAGCGAGGTCGCGGTCCCTGGGTTTATGGCCATGCCCGCCCTGGCGCCCAGCTGGTGGATCAGCGCCACGCTGCGGTGCGGTTGGGGCCCAGCCTCCAGGTGCACTGTGACGGTGCCGCAGCCGGCCTCGATGAACGCCGGGATGATGCTGTCCGGCCGCTCCACCATCAGGTGCACCTCCAGAGGCAGGCTGGTGTGCCGGCGGCAGGCGGCGACCACCTCGGGGCCCATGCTGAGGTTGGGCACAAAGTGGTTGTCCATCACGTCGATGTGAATGCGGTGGGCACCGGCCCCCTCGCACGCCTCCACCTCCTCCCCCAACCTGGAGAAGTCGGCGGCCAGTATCGACGGGGCGAGCTGGACCATCTCAGCCCCCGGTGAGCCTGGCGGCGGCCGCCGCGTCACACCACACCTCTCCCCCCTCGGGCCGCCGGGCGGCCAGCTGGGCAGGGAGGGAGACCGGGTCGTACGGCCCCTCGACCACCCGGGACAGGGTCTCGCTCTTCTCCGGCCCGGCCACCAGGAGGGCGAGCCGCCCGGCCGCCCGCAGGGCGGCCGGACCCAGGCTGAGCCGGGGCTCGCCCGTGGGGGAGGTGGAGTGGAGCACCAGGGCGCCCGGCTCGTACTCCCGTCCCGGGAAGAGGGAGGCGGTATGGCCGTCCTGCCCCATGCCCAGCACGCAAAGGTCCATGGACGGCGCCCCAGCGCCGTCGAGGCTCAGAAAGCTCCTCTGGAAGTTGGCGCAGAGATCAGCCGCCCCCAGCCCGCTTCCTGCCTCCCACGAGAGGAGCTGCGGGCCGGGACCATCGATCCGGTCCAGCAGGCAGCTACGGATCATCCCCTCGTTGGAGCGGAGGTCGGTGGGCGGCACCGATCTCTCATCGGCGGGCAGCACCACCACCCGTCCCCAGTCCACGTCCGGCTGTTCTGCCAGAAGCTCGAGGAACCGCCGGGGGGTCTCGCCGCCGGGCAGACCCAGGATGGCGGCGCCACTCCGGGACACGGCCTGCCGGATCACGAGGGCGGCGGTGGTGGCTCCGAAGTGAGCCAGGGCCTCCGGGTCCGGTTGCACCAGGACCCGGCATTGCCCCGGGGCACCAGCCTCAGCCACGGCCTGCCGGCTTCGCGCTGGGGTCTGCCCACCGCTCACTCAATGAGGCCCGCCCACCGGGGTGAGGAGGCGCTCCAGCCCCACGGTGAGCTCCAACAGGCCGGCTCCGATGTCCTGGAGGTTGGCCCGGAGGACCCGGCGCCCCCGGCCGGTGAGAGAGAGGTAGTCCCCGAGGGCCTGGGCCGACTGAAGGGTGGCGAAGTCGTAGGTGCCGCCCGGAATCGCCGGGGCGGTACGGTGGGATCCGGTGATCTGCAGGAAGGCGGCGGTGGCCGGCCCCCCCTTGTGCAGCTGTCCGGTGGAGTGGAGGAAGCGCGGACCGAAGCCGAAGGTGGTGGCGCACCCGGTGGCAAGGGTGAGGGCCCGGCGCAGGCGTGCAATCTCCTCCTGATCCTCGGGGTGCCCCGGGCGCATCGGCAGGTAGGCCATGACGGCTATGTACCAGCCGCGCCCCACGCCCGCCAGCCACTGCCGAAGCGCTGAGTCGAGGTCGGGGGCGCCGGGACACCCGGTGAGCTGCAGCGTCCCGCTCGCGAGGTCGTACGCCGGCTCCGGCAGCCGGCCCTGTTCCCGGTACTCGGCCAGCAGCCGGGCGGTGTTGTCCTTGCTCTCCTGAACGTTGGGCTGGTCGAAGGGGTCTATCTGCAGCAGAGAGCCGGCCAGCGCGGTGGCCACCTCCCAGCGGTAGAACTCCGCCCCCAGGTCCAGCAGGTGCGGTGCGGGAAGGTGGACCACCGGCTGGTCAGCGTGGACGAGCTCCTGAAGCCATGTGGTGATCTTGGGGTCGGGGTTGGCAGAGCCGCTCTCGAGGTGGATGAAGAGCCGGTCGGCACCGTAGGCGGCCACTTCCATGATCGGCTCGTCGACCACCGGCACCAGCCCCCTCCCCTCCTTGCCGGTGGATTCCGCCAGGAGCTGCTCGATCCAGACGGGCAGAGCCTCGAGGTCGGGGTCGGCCACGATGGTGACCTTGTCCCGCCCGATGGCCGCCGCGCCGGCCAGGACCGCGGCCAGCTCCTCTCCCGGGCTGCCTTCAGCTGCCGAGCAGGCCTCGGCCATGGCCAGAGCTGCGGCCAGGAGCTGATCCAGGTCCACACCGAGGGTGGCCGCCGGCACCAGCCCGAAGTCGGAGAGGGCGCTGTACCTCCCCCCGATCTCCGGGTTGGCGGAGAAGACCTCGTGGAAACCCAGCTCCCGAGCCCTGGCCTCGAGCGAGGTCCCGGGATCGGTGACGGCGACGAAGTGCTCACCGGCCTTCTCCCCCACGGCCTTCACCAGCAGATCGTGGAAGTAGGCGAGATGGCTAAGCGTCTCCGTCGTTCCCCCACTCTTCGAGGAGACGATCACCAGGGTCCGCTCCAGCTCGAGTCCGGAGGCCACCTGGCTCACCTGGTCGGGGTCGGTGGAGTCCAACACGACGAGCTCCGGGAATCCGGGGGCGGCCCCGAAGGTCTTCGAGAGGACGTCAGGGCACAGGCTGCTGCCTCCCATTCCGACCAGCAGCGCCTGGCGGAAACCCCGGTCGCGCACCCAGCTCCGGTGCCCCTTGAGACGGGAGATCTCCTCCTGCTGGCGGCGGGGTTCATCGAGCCAGCCGAGCCGGTGCCGCATCTCCTCGCGCTGCGCCTCGTCGCCCGGCCAGAGCGTGATGTCCTTGGCCACCAGCCGGGCGCTGGCTCGGGATGCGGCCAGCCGGGCGGCCGCCCCCTCCACCGACACTGTGGTGGACCCCAGCTCCAACCTGGCGGTGGTGGCGGTGGCGACGAACCGGGTGCGCGGCGAGGCCACCACCCGCCCGGCGCCCAGGCTGGCGCGCTTCCCGCCCACCTCCGCGAGGAGCTTGTCCATGGAGGCGGAGAAGCTGGCCACGCCCTGCTCCTCCAGGAGTTTGGTGACTTCGTCGAGGTCGATCCCCAGCTGAGCCAGGTGGGCCCGGTTGGCCTCCGCCTGGGGCAGGTGCTCCCCCAGGCTGTCCCGCACCCGCCCGTGGTCCAAGAAGGCCCGCACCGAGGCCGGCGGCATGGTGTTGACGGTGTCGGGGGCGATCAGCTCCTCGCAGTAGAGGACGTCTCGGTAGGCGGGGTTCTTGGTGCTGGTGCTGGCCCAGAGAGGGCGCTGCAGGTGGGCTCCGGCCTCGCGCAGGGATGCGAAGCGCGGTCCGCGCATCACCTGCTCGAAGGCGAGGTAGGCGAGGGCGGCGTTGGTGATGGCTGCGGTTCCGTGCGCCGCCGCGAGCTGGCGCGCCCGGTCGGCGTCCGCCCCCTCGGCCAGTCGGTCCAGCCTGCGGTCGACCTCGGTGTCGACCCGGCTCACGAAGAAGCTGGCCACCGAACGGGTGCCGGAAACATCGAGGCCGGCCTCCAGCCGCCGCTCCAGCCCCCGGCAGTAGGCCTCCATGACCTCGCGGTAGCGCTCGACGGCGAAGATGAGGGTGACGTTGACGTTCAGTCCCTGGGCGATGGCCTCCTCAACCGCCGGAACCCCCTCGGGCGTCGCCGGGATCTTGATCATGAGGTTGTCCCGCCCCACCAGCTGCCGGTAGCGCTGGGCGGCGGCCACGGTGGCCGCCGTGTCGTGGGCCAGCCGGGGGGCGACCTCCAGGCTCACGTAGCCGTCCCGGCCACCGCTCTGGCGGTGGACCCCGGCCAGGATGTCACACGCCGACCGGACGTCCTCGACGATCAGGCGGTCGTAGATCTCCTCATCGCTGAGCCCCTCGCGGGAGAGGGTGGCGATCTCCAGGTCGTAGGCGTCACTGCCGGAGACCGCCTGCTCGAAGATCGTGGGGTTGGCAGTCACCCCGACCACCCCCAGATCGATGAGCTCCCGGAGGCCGTTGGAGCTGAGAAGGTCCCGGCTCAGGTTGTCGTACCAAACGCTCTGACCGTGGTCCGCCAGCTGGCGCAGGGTGTTCTCAGCCATTTCCGCCACCTCCTCAAGCCTCCAGGAGTTCGCGAGCGCGCTGGGCCGTCCGCTGCGGGGTCAGTCCCAGATGCTCGTATATGGTTTTGTAGGGCGCCGAGGCGCCGAAGCGGTCCACGCCGATCACCGCTCCTCGGGGGCCGACCAATGCCTCCCACGGCTGTGTGACCCCCGCCTCCACGGCCAACCGGGGTAGGCCATCCGGGAGGACCTCAGAACGGTAGCCCGCGTCCTGATCCCGGAAGAGCTCCAGCGAGGGCATGCTCACCAACCGGGCGGAGATCCCCTCCTCCAGCAGCAGATCCCGGGCTGCGGCGCAGATCGAGAGCTCGCTTCCGGTGCCGATCAGCACCACATCCGGCGCCCCCCCGCGCGCCTCCTGGAGGATGTACCCGCCCCGGGCCACCCCCTCCCTACCCAGCTCCCTCGTGCCCTCCAGCACCGGGACCCCCTGGCGGCAGAGGACCAACGCGGTGGGGGCGGAGCCGCGACGCGCCGCCACCATCCAGGCCCAGCTGGACTCGTTGGCGTCGCCGGGGCGGAGCACCACCAAGCCGGGGATGGCCCGGAGCGCCGCCAGCTGCTCCACCGGCTGGTGCGTGGGGCCGTCCTCTCCCAGGCCGATGCTGTCGTGGGTGTAGACCCACACCACCCCGAGTGAGGAGAGGGCCGAGAGCCGCACCGAGGGCCTCTGGTAGTCGGAGAAGGTGAAGAAGGTGGCACTGAAGGGGCGAACCCCGCCGTGCGCGGCCATGCCGTTGACCGCCGCCCCCATGGCGTGCTCCCGGACCCCGAAGTGGAGGTTCCGGCCGTCCCCCGTCTGGCCGTCGAAATCGCGCTCCTGAGTGAGGCGCGTCTTGGTCGACTCGGAGAGGTCCGCGTCCCCTCCCACGATCCAGGGGATCCTCTCCGCCAGTCGGTTGAGCGCCTCCCCACCGGAGACCCTGGTGGCCACCTCCGGCCCCCCGGTATCCCAGGAGGGCAGCGCGTTCTCCCAATCCGGGGGCAGCTCTCCGGCGAGGGCCCTCCCCCACTCGGCCGCCAGCTCGGGCTGGGAGGCGGCGAAGGCCGCATACCTGGCCTCCCACTCTCCCCGCCACTGCGTCCCCCGGGCCCGCGCCTCGCCGAAGACCGCCCTCGCCTCGTCGGGCACATGGAAGGTTGCGTCCGGATCCCAGCCGTAGGCCCGCTTGACGGCAGCCACCTCGTCCGCCCCCAGCGGCGACCCGTGGGCGGAGTTGGAGTCCTGCTTGTGCGGAGAGCCGTATCCGATGTGCGTGCGGACCGCGATCAGGGAGGGCCGGGTGTCGTCGGCGATGGCGGTCTCCAGCGCCCTGGAGATACCGTCGAGGTCGAGGTTCCCGTCCTCAACCCGCTGGACCTGCCAGCCGTAGGCCCGGAAGCGCTCCTCCACGTTCTCCGTGAAGGCCATCGAGGTGGGCCCGTCCAGAGAGATGTGGTTGTCGTCGTAGAGGCAGATCAAGCGCCCCAGCTGAAGGTGCCCGGCCAGAGAGGCGGCCTCGGCCGAGACCCCCTCCATCAGGTCGCCATCGCCGCAGAGCACGAATGTCCGGTGGTCCACGACCCGGTGGCCGGCTTGGTTGTAGCGGTGGGCCAGCCAGCGCTCGGTGATGGCCATCCCCACCGCGTTGCCGAAGCCCTGGCCGAGCGGACCGGTGGTGACCTCGACCCCCGGGGTGAGGCCGCGCTCGGGGTGCCCTGGGGTGATCGACCCCCACTGGCGAAAGCTCTTCAGATCGTCCAGGCTCACCCCGTAGCCGGTGAGGTGAAGCAGCGAGTACAGGAGGGCGGACCCGTGCCCGGCGCTCAGGATGAAACGGTCGCGATCGGGCCAACCGGGGTGGGTGGGGTCGTGGCGCAGGAACCGGGACCAGAGCACATACGCCATGGGTGCGGCTCCCATGGGCAGGCCCGGATGGCCCGAATTGGCCTTCTGCACCGTGTCGATCGCGAGGCAGCGGATGGTGTCTATGCAGAGGGTGTCGAGAGCGCTCCCGGCCAGAGGCAGGGTGCGTCGCCCAGCCGCCAGCTCACTCTCCGTGGGACTCACGTCTCCATGGTCGCACGCCCGGGTTAAGGACGGTCTCCGCACGAAGACCGGGGCGGTGGGCATACGGGGAGCTGGCCGTCCAGAATGAGGGCGTGGTCGATCGGAGCCGTCCCGGTGGGGTGCTCTTCCTGGGAGTCGCCCCCACGGTGCTGGCTGCTGCAGACGGGCGCATCCTCGCCGTCGGGCGCGATGCGGTGGGGATGGGCGCCGGGGCACAGGTCGTGGAGCTGGAGGGCCGGGTGCTGCCCGGCCTCGGGGATTCTCACCTCCACCTCCACGAGCTGGTCCGGCTGCACCTCGATCTCGACCTCTCGAGGACGAGGACCGTCGCGGAGCTACTTCGCCGAGTGGCGGGCCGGGCGGGCCGGCTGGGGCCCCAGGACTGGCTGGTGGGCAGCGGCTGGTCGGGCCGCCTCTTCGGCGATGGGGCCGCCCCGAGCCGCCTGGCGCTGGACCGGGCTGCCGGTGGGCGCCCGGTGGCCCTGCTGAGCCAGGACGAGCATTCGGTCTGGGCCAGCACGCGGGCCCTGGAGATGGCGGGCATCCCCTGGCGGGGACCGGACCCCCATCCCATGGTGGTCGACCGGGATCCCAATGGCGAGCCCTCGGGCGTGGTCCGGGAGGGCGGGCCGGCCTTCCTCCGCCTGATCCCGCGCCCGGAGGGCCGAGCCTATGAGCGGGCGCTGGAGCGGGTGCTCCTGCAGCTTGCGGCCCTCGGGCTTTGTTCGGTCCACTCCATGGACCCCCCGGAGACCTTCTTCGCCCTCCAGTGCCTTCACGCCCGGGGGCGGCTGCCGCTCCGGGTCACCTACAACCTGCCGGCCGACCTGATGGAGGACGCCGGGAGGCTGGGAGTGCGCCAGGGCCTGGGGGACTCCTGGCTCCGGTTGTACGGGGTGAAGGCCTTCGTGGACGGCTCACTGGGCAGCGGGACCGCGGAGATGCGTGGCGGCGGCGGGGTTGCGCGCCTCTCCGATGGGGACCTTCGTGACCTGGTCGAGCTGAGCGTCCGGACTGAGCTGAACCTCTGCCTGCACGCCATCGGGGACATGGCCGTTCACCGTGCCCTCCTGGCCCTGCGCGGCGGCGTCGGGAGCTGGCCGGGTTGGCGCCCCCGCATCGAGCACGCCCAGCTGGTCGACCCCGCGGACGTCGCCCTCTTCAAGGAGGTGGGAGCGGTGGCGTCGATGCAGCCCCTGCACGCCCGTGCCGACCGGGAGATGGCCGACCGGCTGTGGGCGGGCCTCACCGGAAACGCCTACGCCTGGGGCAGGCTGGCCCGGGCCGGGGTCCGGCTGGCCTTCGGTTCGGACGCCCCGGTGGACTCGGCCGACCCGATGCTGGGGCTGGAGGCGGCCACCGGATGGCGGCGCCGAGCCGGCTGGCACCCCGAGCTGGCGCTGACCAGGAGGGAGGCGCTGATCGCCTACACCGCGGGGGTGGCCTATGCCGGAGGGTTCGAGCGCCAGGAGGGCCGGCTGCTCCCGGGATACCGCTGTGACCTCACGGTGGTGCGGGACGGGCGGGTGGTAGCCACGGTGGTGGGCGGGGTGGTGCGCAGCGCGGCGCCTGATCCCACTTGACACAGCGGCCAATC
>JAJYXT010000072.1:0-24373 GCA_021801645.1 bacterium | reverse complement strand
GCGGGTGGTAGCCACGGTGGTGGGCGGGGTGGTGCGCAGCGCGGCGCCTGATCCCACTTGACACAGCGGCCAATCTCGGGACTACCCTTCCAGGCGGGTCGGGCCAAGACCCTTCCCAAGTCCTAATTCTGCAAGGAGGGTCCGGGGCCATGGCCAGCAACGTCCTCACCGCGGCGGCGGAGGCGGCCGAGGCCGCCAACCCGTACGAGACAGCCCAACGCCAGTTCGACCAGGCGGCGGCGATCCTGGACCTGGACCCCGGGCTGCGCCAGGTGCTCCGGGAGGTCCGGCGCGAGTTCACGGTCAACTTCCCGGTGCGGATGGACGACGGGAGCATCCGGGTCTTCACCGGCTACCGGGTGCAGCACAACCTGACCCGGGGCCCCGCCAAGGGGGGCATCCGCTACCACCCCCAGGTCAGCCTGGATGAGGTCAAGGCGCTGTCGATGTGGATGACCTGGAAGTGCGCCGTGACCAACCTCCCCTACGGCGGCGCCAAGGGCGGGGTCATCTGCGACCCCACCCAGCTCAGCTCCCAGGAGCTGGAGAACCTCACCCGCCGCTACGCCAGTGAGATCTCCATCCTGATCGGCCCGGAGAGCGACATCCCGGCTCCGGACGTCAACACCAACCAGCAGACCATGGCCTGGATCATGGACACCATCTCCATGGAGAAGGGATACTCGGTGCCCGCCACGGTCACCGGCAAGCCGCTGTCGATCGGCGGCTCCGAGGGGAGGCCGGCGGCGACCGGCCGGGGGGTGATGGTGGTCACCCTGGAGGCGTGCCGACGGATGGGGATGGACCCCAGCCAGACCACTGTGGCCATCCAGGGCTTCGGCAACGTGGGCAGCGTCAGCGCCGAGCTGCTCCACGGCCAGGGGTTCAAGGTGGTCGCGGTCTCGGACGTCTTCGGGGGCATCCACAACCCGGAGGGGCTGGACATCCCCGCCCTGCTGGAGCACCACAAGGCCACCGGCAAGGTCAAGGGGTTCGCCGGGGCCAAGGAGGAGATCTCCAACTCCGCCCTCCTGGAGCTACCTGTGCAGATCCTGATCCCGGCCGCCCTGGAGAACCAGTTCACCATGCGCAACGCCGCCCGCATCCAGGCCAGGCTGGTGGTGGAGGCGGCCAACGGGCCCACCACCCCGGAGGCGGATGACATCTTCCACCAGCGTGGGGTGGTGGTGGTGCCGGACATCCTGGCCAACGCCGGGGGGGTCACCGTCTCCTACTTCGAGTGGGTGCAGGACCTCCAGTCCTTCTTCTGGGAGGAGTCGGAGATCAACCAGCGCCTCACCCGGATCATGGAGCAGGCCTACCGCCAGGTGGACGAGCTGGCCCAGCAGCACAGCACCACCCTGCGCATGGGCGCCTACTGCCTGGCCGTCAAGCGGGTCGCGGACGCCACCGCCGTCCGGGGAATCTACCCCTGAGCGGCCGGCCGCTCGTCGTGGCCGCCGAACTGCTTGCGCATCGCCGATAGGACCCGGTTGCTGAAGTCGCCCAGGTCGCGGGAGGCGAAGCGAGAGTAGAGCGCCGCGGTGAGGACGGGCGCTGGAACCCCCTCCTCGACGGCGGCGATGGAGGTCCAGCGACCCTCTCCCGAGTCAGAAACCCGGCCCTGGAACTCGTGGAGGTCGGGAGACTCCGCCAGCGCAGCGGCGGTCAGGTCGAGCAGCCAGGAGCCCACCACACTCCCCCGCCGCCAGAGCTCCGCCACCTTGGCGGTGTCGATCCGGTAGCGATAGAACTCCGGGTCCTCGAGCGGCGCGGTCTCGGCGTCCCCGGTCCGCTGCTCCAACCCGGCATCGGCGTGGTGGAGGATGTCCAGCCCCTCGGCCAGCGCCGCCATCATCCCGTACTCGATGCCGTTGTGGACCATCTTGACGAAGTGGCCGGCGCCGCTCTCTCCGCAGTGCATGTAGCCCTGCTCGAAGGGCTCCGGGGGCCCGGTGCGGGCCCCGGTCCGGGGGGCCGAGTCCACCCCGGGGGCGATGGTGGCGAAGATGGGCTCCAGCCGGGAGAACGCTTCCGCCTTTCCGCCCACCATCAGACAGTAACCGCGCTCCAGCCCCCAGACGCCGCCGCTGGTGCCGCAGTCCAGCAGGTTGATGCCCTTCTCCGCCAGCTTCTGCGACCGGCGGATGTCGTCCCGGTAGTAGGAGTTGCCGCCATCCACGATGGTGTCACCCCGGGCCAGCACCTCCGCCAGCCCCTCGATCGTGCGCTCCGTGATCTCCCCAGCGGGAACCATCACCCAGACCGCCCGCGGTGGGGCCAGCTTCTGGGCCAGCTCCTGGAGCGAGGCCGCTCCCGTGGCGCCCTCGGCGGCCAGCCCCGCCACCGCCTTCTGATTCACGTCGTAGACCACCAGCTGGTGACCGTCACGCATCAACCGCCGGACCAGGTTGGCCCCCATCCTGCCCAAGCCCACCATCCCCAGCTGCATCGGCCTTGCTGTCGCCATGCGCACCACCTCCGCTGGTCCTGCCGTCCGGGCGATCCGGCCCCCTCTAGGTTATAGGGAGCGGGTCATCCGCCCGCCGGGCAGCCGGCCCGGGAGGCGTGCCAGCCAGAGGCGGAGGAGGTGGGGGCGTAGAGGAGGTTGGCCGATGTGCCGAAGACACAGGTCCAGCCACTGGTGTGCGAGAGCAGGACTGCCAGTGCGCTCCCTCTGGGCTGCCAGACGAGGTTCACCCGGTAGGAGTTAAGGAGTGACAGGCTGCCCTGGCCCCCGGCCACGATCTGGAGGTAGTCGCTGATGATCTGGCGGCCCATCAGGACCGCCTCGCCGAAGATGAAGACGCGGTCCGGGGCGCACCCTCGACCGGCCGGCTCGGCCCGGTCGATGCGGTACAGGAGCCAGCCGCTGCTGCCGTAGGGGGCCAGCACCCGGGCGGTGGGGCCGTCGCAGATCACCCGCCCCACCGCCACCGGGTAGGCGGAGCTCTGCAGCTGGTTCTCCGGGCTGCCGAGCTGAGACATCATGCGCGCCGCCGTGGTCAGCACCACCAGAGCCAGCACCAGCGTCGTGAACCAGACGGGGGCGGGCGCCCGGCGCCGGGGCCGCAGGCGGAGCCCGGCACGAAGCTCCAGTCCCAGCTGCTCCACGCCGTCCACCCAGAGCGGCAGGGAGAGCACGGCGAAGATGGGGATGTCCCGGACCGCGTAGAGGAGCAGAAGCACCCCGGCCACCGCCAGGAAGAGGTCGGAGATCCTGGTCCGCCGCGCCCAGCGGGCCACCACCACCAGGGAGAGGAGCAGGAAGAGGGCGGGGATGTTGGCCGCCTGGTGGAAATCGGGGGGCTGCCACTCGTTGAGGTTCGCCTGGGCCACGTGGCTCAGAAGCAGCTTGAGGGGATACAGGTACACCCCTAAGCCGTTGGGGTTGACCATGGCGGAGAGGGCGGCCAGCACCAGCCCGGCCAGCAGGTCGCGGAGTGGGCGCCATCCCATCGCCTCCGGGCGCCGCAGGGCGGTGGCCAGGCCCTCGCCGGCCAGGAAGACCGCCATCACCCCCAGGCCGATGGTGAACCCTCCGTGGAGGTTGCTCCAGAGGGCGAAGAGGGGCACCAGGAGGAGCAGCAGCCGTGGGGCGGGGCGGCTGCGGTAGCGGTCCAGGAAGGTGAGCAGCACGCCCAGCAACCCAAAGGTGAACATCTGAGGACTGGGGCCCCAGATCTGCAACCCGGAGATGACCACCAGGGCGGCTCCCAGGGACACCGCCCAGGCCGACCTGCCGAGGCGCCAGACTCGCCGGACCGCCAGAAGGAAGCCGGCCCAGGTGACTCCGGCCATGAGCAGGATCACCGCGGTCATGCCCAGGTGGGTGTAGAGGAGGGCGTAGATCGCCTCCGCTCCCCATTCCTGGGTGATGAAGGGGCGGGTGAAGGCGGTGAAGGTGAAGTAGTTGTGCTGGGGCACCCCGTGAGCCAGGATCTCCAGCCCCACCCGGGCATGCCACCAGAAGTCGGGGTCGAACTCCGGAGTGGTGAAGGCAGCCCAGCCCAGGACCAGGATGGCCAGCAGCAGCACCGACGGCGCTTCCAGCCCGGCGACCCGGACCCGCCGACCGGCGGAGGCCAGCTCTCCCAATGACATCCTGAGGCGCGATTCTAGGCGCGCCAGCAGCGCCTCCCGGCCGCTTTGCTGCTACGTACCGGCGCGTTCCCGTAACGGCTCGGCCACTTCACCGGGACGGAGGACGGGCCGCGCCGCGCGCTCAGGAGGGATCGCCCACCCAGCTGGCCAGCAAAGCCGAGACGCCGCGCCCGGGCTGGACCTTCTGGCCCAGCCGCGCCAGAGCCGCCTCCAGGGCGGCCACCCCGCGGAGGAGCTCCGGGAGACCGGCGGCCCCCATGTGGCCGATCCGGCCAGCGCTGGTGCTCCAGGCGGCGAGCCCGCCGGCGATAGCCACCCCCTCACGGGCAACCTCGGTGCGCAGGGCAGTGGGGGTGACGCCCTCAGGCACGGCGAAAGCGGTGACCGTGGCGCTGGAGACTTCCTCCTGAGCCAGCGGCTCCAGCCCCAGGGCGCGCAGCGCCTGCCGCACGGCCCTCCCCATTCGGCGGTGGCGGGCAAAGCGGCTCTCCCACCCCTCGGACCCGGCCAGGGTGAGGGCCACTCCGGCGGCGGCGATGAGGTTGGTGGGCAGGGTGGCGAAATACCGGCCGGAGGAGTCGCGCATCGGGGGCTCCCAGCGCATCCAATCTAGGAAGTAGCTCTGGGCCCGACCGATCGCCCGGCGGCGCTCCAGAGCCGCCGGGGAGATGGCGAGCAGCGCCAGCCCGGGCGGGGCTCCCAGCGCCTTCTGGGAGGCCGTCACCACGACGTCGATCCCTAGGTCGTCCATCCCCACCGGCATCCCCCCGGTTCCGGCCACCGAGTCCAGCACCATCATGGCGCCGCGCTGGCGGGCGATCTCCGTGTATTCAGCGAACGGCGCGACGACCCCGGTGGCGGTGTCCACGTGGGTCACGGTCATCACCTGGGCGCCGGACTCGCGCAGCGCGTCCGCGACCCGCTGGGGTTCGACCTGCTCTCCCCAGGGGCAGGAGACCTCCACCACCTCCGCCCCCAACGCCCGCCCCACCTCGGCGAAGCGGTCCCCGAAGTACCCGTGGTTGACCACCAGCAGCGTCTCGCCCGGACGGAGAAGGTTGGTGAGGGCCGCCTCCAGCCCCAGGGTCCCGCTGCCGGCCAGGACCAGCGCCAGGTTCTCCGGACCCGTCCCTCCCACAGCCTCCAGGAGACCCGCCTGGATCTGGCGCAGGGCGGCAGCGGTGGCCGGGCTGCTGTGACTCTCGGTGGGCCGGGCCAGCGCCTCCAGGACCGGCTGGGGCACCGGGGTGGGGCCGGGGATCAGCAGCAGCGGGGCGCTCTCAGGCTCAGGCAAAGCTATATCTCCTTGGTCGGGTCAGACAGGGAACACGCCGTGGTGTCGGGCGGGGGCGGGACGGCGCCGGGAGGAGGCCGCCGCCAGTCTCAGGATCAGCTCCGAACGGAGCCTTGAGGGGTCGACGACCGCGTCCACCACCAGGTCCGACGCGAGCCGGAAGATGTCGATGTCGGCGGCGTACTCGGCACGCAGGCGGGAGATGAACTCCGGGCGCTCCTCCGCCGGAAGCTCGGCGATGCGGTTGGCGTACACCGCGTTGACCGCCGCCTCCGGGCCCATCACGGCGATCTCCGCGGTGGGCAGCGCCAGGGTGGCCTCTGGCTCGAACCCCGGGCCGGACATGGCGTACAGCCCGGCCCCGTACGCCTTGCGCAGGACGACGCAGAGGCGGGGCACCGTGGCCGAGCTCAGGGCAGCAATCATCTTGGCCCCGTGGCGGATGATTCCCTCCCGCTCCACCTGCGATCCGATCATGAAACCCGGCACGTCCGCCAGGAAGACGAGGGGCAGGTTGAAGGCGTCGCAGAGGCTGATGAAGCGGGCCGCCTTGTCCGCGGAATCGACGAAGAGCACCCCGCCCTGGTGGGCCGGCTGGGAGGCCAGAATCCCCACCGCCCGCCCCCCCAGTCGGGCCAGGCCGCAGACCAGCTCCCGGGCGTACAGCGGCTTGATCTCGAAGAGGGAGTCGGCGTCCAGGAGGGAGTCCAGAACCAGGTGGACGTCATAGCCTCGAGAGGGCTCATCCGGGAGGATCTCGACCAGCTCCTGCGGGGACGCCGGCTGCCGGGGAGCGGAAATGGGGGGGGCCTGGGTCCAGCTAGAGGGGAGGAACCCGAGGTAGCGGCGCAGGGCGGAGATGGCCTCCGCCTCGTCCCGGCAGAGGAGGTCACCGCATCCGGACACCGTGCAGTGCATCCGGGCTCCCCCCATCTCCTCCAGGGTGACCTGCTCCCCCACCACCTCCTGGGCCATGCGGGGGGAGCCGAGGTACATGGAGGCGTTCCCTTCGACCATGAAGACCACGTCGCAGAAGGCGGGGATGTAGGCCCCCCCGGCGGCGCTGGGGCCGAAGAGGATGCAGGGCTGGGGGACCTGGCCGCTGAGCCGGACCTGGTTGTGGAAGATCCGGCCGGCGTGGCGGCGGCCGGGGAACATCTCCAGCTGCTCGGTGATCCGCGCCCCGGCGGAATCCACCAGGTAGCAGAGGGGCAGCTGCAGCTGCTCCGCCCGCTCCTGGATGCGGAGGATCTTCTCCACCGTGCGGGGACCCCAGGAGCCCGCCTTCACGGTGGGGTCGTTGGCCATGACCAGGACCCGGCGCCCCTGCACCATCCCGGCGCCGGTCACCACCCCGTCGGCGCCCAGCTCCTCCTCGGCCTCGCTGTTGGCCAGTAGGCCGTCCTCCACGAAGGGGGTCTCGGGATCGAAGAGCAGCCT
Source organism: bacterium (assembly GCA_021801645.1). Taxonomy (GTDB): domain Bacteria; phylum Chloroflexota; class Dormibacteria; order Aeolococcales; family Bog-877; genus JAJYXT01. The sequence continues at coordinate 17,535 of JAJYXT010000072.1, read as the reverse complement.
GAGCCTCTCGCGCACCGGGAGCTTGCGCTGGCCGGCGAGCCGTTTCCGGTGGCGCTCGGGGCCCCCCAGCAGCGCTCGGGCCTCCCGCTGCCGGAGCTCCTCGACCCGGGCCCGTCCCGACTTCCGGCCCGGAGAGGAGCTGCTCGACATCTCGATCCCGAGTATAGGCACCGCCGGACCCCGTTCCCGGTTCATCTGCAGTCGTGCGGCATGGTCCCTGTCAGAGGGGCCGGAGGTCGAGCTCGTGTGAGGAGAGCTCGACGCGTCCCGCCCAGGTGCGGCAGGAGACCAGGGTGCCGGTGGCAGAGTCCACCTTCCCTTCCCAGCGATCCCCGAACGGGTGGACGACCGAGGCCCCATACCCGTGGGCCCGGTCGGATGGCCGTGGCAGCCCGGAGATCCACCAGCCGCCCTCGACCGTTCGCACCCTCCTGAGGCGGAGCGCCGCCAGCACCAGCAGCGGATCGAGCATCTCGCGAAGGGCCGGGTCCATCCACACCCGGCGCTCGTCGCGGAGCCAGTCACCACCACGCTCGCCGCTCCGGGCCCACCCGTACGGGTCGAGCTCAGAGCGCACCGGACGCGTCATTGCGTCCCACTCCCGGCGGCGGGCCAGAAGCCGGAACTCGGCGTCGAAGCCGGCCCTGCGAGGCTGGCCGAGGAGCGGTGGGAGGCGCCGCCGGTGGTCCTCCAGGGACGCCCACTCCTGAGCCACCCCCCTCACCCCTACCGGGAAGAGCCGCCGGTGCCAGCCCCTCCACTCGTAACCGCCGCTGAACGAGCTGGCCGGGTGGGGGTCCGGAAGGGCCATCACTCCCGCAATGGAGTAGGCCGCCCGCACGGTGGCCCGGAACCGGGCTCGCTCCAGCTCCCCGGCGGCGTTCGCCATCCGCTCCAGCACCGCCTGCCACTCCGGCCGATGGCGAACCGGTGGGAGAGGGCCGCCCAGCAGCTCGAGCCTCATGCGGGAGCGGAACTGCGCCCGGCCCGACCGCAGCCACCGGGCCTCCCGCAGCACCCCGATCGCTGGATCCACCAGCCCCGTCCAGCCGTCACCGCCGAAGCCGTACACCAGAGCGGCGAGGTCATCCATGTCGCCCGTTGGTCGGACGCGCCCACGCAGCAGGGGCCCCCTCACGCTGTTCACGGCGCGGAGGTCATAGAGCGAGGAGAGGAGCAGGCCCGGGTCGAGGTGCTCCTGGATCCCCGGGCGGTCCACCTCCCACCAGCTGACGACCCCGCTCTCCGACCTGGCCGGCCCGCCGGCGCCTGGGCGGAGCAGCTCATGGTGCCAGCCTGACGGCCCGCCCGCGATCAGCTCGCGCTCCCCGACCCGGAGAGGTCCTGGGTGGTACGAGATCGGCCAGGCTCCAGCCGTGCCCCTATGGGTCGTGACCTCGGCCTGGAACTCCAGCGATCTGAGCCGCTCCGGACCGCGCAGGATCAGCTCCAGGAGGCGGCCAAGTGTGAGGGGCTGGCTCACGTAGAGTTGGGGGGATGTCCCTGGACGTGCCCGAGGGTGCCTGTGGGATGGACGAGGTCGGCCGGGGCGCCCTGGCCGGTCCGCTGGTCGCGGCCGCGGTGATCCTGCCCGCGGCGTTCACACACCCCCTGCTCCGCGACAGCAAGCTCCTCACCTCCTTGCAGCGCGAGCGGGCGGAGGCGGCCATCCGGGAGGCCGCCACGGCGGTCGAGGTGGTGGAGGTGTCCCCCCAGGACATCGATCTCCGGGGGGTGGGATGGGCCAACCGCTGGGCCTTCGAGGAGCTCATGCGGCGCGTTCCCGCCCCGCTCTATCTGGTGGACGGCAACCTGCGGCTCGACCCCGGCCGTCCCCACCGCTGCATCCCCGGGGGGGACCGGCTGGTGCGGGCGATCTCGGCCGCCTCGATCGTCGCCAAGGTGCATCGCGATCGCCTGATGGTGGAGCTCGACCGACTCCATCCCCGGTTCGGCTGGAGGCGCAACAAGGGATACGGGAGCCGCGATCACCTCGAAGCCCTGCGAGAGATTGGCCCGGTCGAGCTGCACCGGACGACCTTCGTCCACCTGGAGCCCCACCTCCCCCTCTAGCCTTCTACCAACCCCGGCGGCGCCAGTTGTCCAGCTGGGGCCGCTCCGCACCGATGGTGGTGGGGTCCCCGTGGCCAGGGAGCACCAGGGTCGCGTCCGGAAGCGGCCAGAGCTTCACCTCGATGCTTTCCAGGATGGTGCCGAAGTCGCCCTCCGGGGGCCGGGTGGAGCCTGGACCACCGGGGAAGAGGGTGTCCCCGGAGAAGAGGATGCCGGGGGCGAGGAAGCAGACGCTGCCCGGGGTGTGTCCCGGGGTGTGGATCACCGAGAGCCGGCGGTGGCCGAACTCGACCACCTCTCCATCGTGCAGGTGGTGGCCGGGCGGAGGCGGCGGGAACATCCCCAGGTCGTCGGGATGGGCCGCTACCACAGCTCCCGGGAACTCTCCTGCCACCTGGGCCAGCGCCTGCCAGTGGTCCCAATGACCGTGGGTCTCCAGGATGGCCCGGAGCTCCAGCCCATCCGCCGCGGCGATCAGCTTGGGGGCCTCGTTGGCGGCGTCGATCAGGACCGCCTCCCCGGTCTCGGGGCAGGCCACGAAATAGGCATTGTTGTCCAGGGGGCCGACCCGGCGCCGCCGCACCCACACCTCGCCCTGATAGTCCCAGTCGCCGCCGCCCAGGCTCACTCCCATGCTCCGCCTCCTCAGCCCACCGTCAGCCCGCCTCCCCCATGGCCAGCCGGCGGGGCAGGCGCCGGGGCACCGCCGGGGAGACCACCATCATGATCGCCGCGGCCAGGGTTATGGGGATGAACGGGGAGAGGCGGCCGCCTCCCAGGTCCACCGCCACCCCGCCCAGCAGCGGTCCCAGGAAGGCGCAGCCATACCCCACCGTGAGCATCACCGAGGTGAGCTGGGCCACCTGCTGCGAGGGGGCCACCAGCGGTGGGTAGGCGAGCAGGCCGGCGAAGTTGGTCGCCACCCCGGCTCCGATCAGGCCAGGGCCAAGCCAGGGGATGTTGGTGCCCCACCAGATCCAGGCGAGGCATCCCATGAGGACCACCATCCCGCTGACCAGGTAGAACTCCCAGCGGGTGGCGAACTGGCGGGGCCAGAAGACCAGCACCAGGTCCACCGGCACCATCACCCCATTGAGCGCCGCCAGCGCCACGGTGGCCCCGGCGGAGTGGGAGCCGCCCGGTGCGGTGAGCGGGATCCAGGTGTTGGCCGAGAAGAAGACCAGGGACTGGCCGGCGAAGCAGACGTAGACGGCCCAGACCCGGGACGGTCGGACCAGGGGAAGCCAGCGCGAGGTCCGGTCGCTGGTCCGGCCGGCGTCGGCGCGGGGCGCGAAGCCGGCCCAGGCCCCCGCGCAGAGGAGGCCGAGAAGGCCCCAGAACACCATGGTTCCCTGCCAGCTGCCCACCGCCGGCAGCAGGGCCGAGCCGGTCAGGCTGGCCGCCACCAGCTCCCCCACCGTGATCCCCAGGGTCAGGGTCACCGAGGAGCTCTGCACCCGGCCCCGAAACCACGCCTGGACCAGGACCGGCAGGCCGGGCTGGGTGGCGGCGATCCCCACCCCCATGATCGCCGTGCCCACGAACAGAGCGGCGGGCTGGAAGGGCACCACCCGCAGCAGTTCTCCGGCCGCCGCCAGCCCCAGCCCCGCCACCACCACCTTCCAGCCTCCGTGCCGGCGTACCAGGCGGGCAGCCGGTATCGCTGTGAGGCCGAAGGCCAGAATCGGGATCCCCCCCAGGAGGCCGAGCTGGGAGTAGCTGAGGTGGAGCTGGACGCGGACCGCGCTGAGGACGGGGGGGACGCCGAGTACGGCGGCCCTCAGGTTGAACCCCACCGCGAAGGTGAGGGCCAGCAGCGCCAGGGACCTGAGCTGGAGGTGCTGGGGGGCGCTGCTGGCGCTCACCCCTTAGGCAGGGACGGCCAGCGCACCATCTGTCGGGCAGCGAGCAGCGGCAGCCGGGGAACCAGGTCCCCGGCCACCACCTCCGGCCAGGTGTAGGTCCTGGCGGTGGCCCGACCCGCCCTCCGGATGGACCGCTCCAGATCCGGCTCGGCCACCAGTGACTCCACGATCCCGGACAGCTCGAAGGCCTCGTCCGTCTGCGCCACCAGGCAGTTGTGGCGGTGGCGGGCGTAGTCCTCACCGGTCGCCCCCACCACCGCCACCCCCCCGGCGGCCATGGTCTCCAGCCCCACCAGCCCGAAGGGCTCGAACCCGGAGTTGGCCAGCACCGCCTGGGCCGCCGCGTAGAGCACCGGGAGCAGGGTCTCGGGCAGGAAGGTCGCCAGCTCCAGGATGTCCGCCTCCGAGCTGGCCTCCATGGCCACGGCCAGGTCGGAGGCGGAGTGAATGGGCGCCCGCCAGGTGGCGACCCGGAGGCCGAGCCCCTCGGCGGACCGCATGAGCTCGCGGCCGTAGGACTCGCCTCCCCCGCGTGCCAGCATGCGCACGGGAACCCCGCGGCGACGGAGCTCACCAAGAGCGGAGATCGCCTGGGCCCAGCGCTTGTCGGGGTGGAAGCGCCCGATCTTGAGCACGAAGTGGCGCTCTCCAGCCGCCCGCCGCAGCCGTTGGACCGCGGCCGCCGGGGGCCGGCGCAGCGCCGAGAGCGGGATCCCGTTGGGGATCACCAGAGGGTCGACGCCCCGTGCCTGGAGCAGGACCCGCATGTAGCGGCTCACCGTCGTGACCGAGGAGGTGTAGGCGAGGGCCGCCCAGTCGATGGCCTCGAATCCGAACTGATTGTTGGCATTCCAGACCAGCAGCGAGCGGTCCCTCGCCCCCTCCTGCCAGAGGAAGTCCGATACCCGCCGGACCAGGGGGGCGGTGTGCCACTCCTCAAAGAGGACCACCGGGGTCCTCTCCTCGCGAAGCTGGGGCAGGGCGAAGTTGAGCACCAGCTCAGAGGGGAAGGTGGCGGCCAGGTGGGCAGCCTTGAGCTCCTCCCCGTCGTACACCCCCCGGGGATGCTGGCGAGAGACCTCCTGGGCCACCCTCCTCAGCGTCACCCCATCCCGCGCCTCGGTGGACGGGCGTCCCGGGTCCCCCACGAAGTACAGCCAGGTGGGGTAGCCCGCGGCGGCCAGGGCCGAGCTGAGGTGGGCGACTCGCACCCCCAGGCCGCCGGCCTGGCTGTACTCGTCTGGCCCCTCCATCGAGACCACGGCGAACGCCAGCTCCCGCATCTGGCTCATCCCGCCACCCACCGAAGTGTCGCCTCCTCCAGCCAGGGGTCCGGGCCGTCAGGCCCGGGGATCGCCTCCAGGTGGGTACGGTAGCGGCTCGGTCGCAGCAGCGGGAAGTCGGTGCCAAAGCAGATCCGCTCCCGGCCGATGAGCCGGGCGACGTCAGCCAGCACCCTCTCCGAGTACAGGTAGGGCAGGGCGGCCGTGTCGAACCAGAGGCCGCGGCAGAGCCTCGCCACCTCGGGCATGTGGGCATAGAGCGGAAGGCCGCCGCCCAGGTGAGCCAGGCAGAGCCTCAACCCTCTGGCCTCCTCCAGGAGGGGGACGAGGAGCCGCCAGAGGCGGTCCGGCGTGGCTGTGCCCTTGCCGGCGTAGTCGTGGCCCACGGGCTCACTGCAGTGGAGGAGGGCCGGCCAGCCCAGGTCGGAGCAGGCCATGAGCGCTCGGCGCAGCCCTCCCACCCATTCGAGGTCAAACCCCTGGCCGTCGGCGTTGAGCTCCCCCAGCCCCACCAGGCCAAGCCCCTCGCATCGTTCCAGCTCGGAGGTGGCCCCCTCCGAGGCGGGGTTGACCACCGCCAGGCCGGTCAGCCGGGTGGGGTGGCGCGCCACCTCCTCAGCGACCCAGTCATTCACCTCGGCGAGCAGCCCCGGGTCGGAGAAGGGCCAGCCGAATACGACCGCCCGACCCCCGCCCTCCCGGTCCAGCTCGTCGACCACGTCCTGACCCGAGGCGAACCGAGGATGCGCGGCGCCGTGGCAGGTGGAGAACCAGGGGTCGCTCCAGGCCACCGAACCGGCCGCCCGCAGCCAGGGGGGTACCAGGTGGCAGTGGCCGTCTAGCACAGGTGGCGGACCGGGAGAATCACCCCCGGAGTATGGCTGGACCACCGGGTCTCAGCGCCAGAGGCTGCGGACGTCGAAGATCAGGTAGCCCGGGGCCGAGGCCACCACCGGCAGATGCTGCCCGCGGTACCAGGCGAGATTGGTGGAGATCTGGTTGTAGTCTCCGGGCTCGAATTCGACGTAGCCGACCCGGTACCGAGCCAGCAGGTGGCCCACCTGACAGGGGCCGGATGCCGGGCAGCCGGCGTACATCAGCTGCACCGCCCGGTAGCGGGCGGCGAGCGGCTGACCGTAGCTCCAGAGCCAGCCGTAGTAGCCCAGCAGCGCGGTGCGCCCGGCGAGCGAGGTGACCGGGTCGTTCGGCTGACCCTCGGTCAGGAAGATGGCCCGCGGGCTGGTCCTCCGCTCCACCTCCCTGGCGACGGTGAGCTCCGCCGGACCGGCCAGGGAGGCGGTGGCACCGCTGGGAGCCGTCTGCAGGACGTTGCTCCGCCCCTCCAGGCCGGCCAGCTCGGCCAGGATCCCACTCGCGACCAGCGTCACGGTGGCCACCGTCGCCAGACCGCGGAGCCAGGCCCCTCGGGGCACCTGGGTGAGGAGCCAGGCGAGGGGGATCGCCACGACCAGGTACCAGTAGCTGAGCAGCTTGGTGTTGTCCCAGTTCCAGGGCTGGGTGATGACGAGGTTGGCCAGCAGGAAAGCGACCCAGCCCGGTGCCCAGAAGCGCAGCAGCTGGAGTCGACGCGACCTGGCCGAGGTCCTTGCCCGCGCCGCGGCCAGCGCCACCAAGCCCACCGCCAGGACCAAGAAGATCCCCGTGTTGGAGAGCCAGAAGCCGAGGAAGGCGCCGTAAAAGGAGGGCTGCGAGAGGGTCTGCAGGAGGTACCTGCCCAGGTCGGCGGGCGACGCCCCGGCGAGGTAGAGGGCTGAGCAGGCGTCCCCGGCCCGGAGTTGCGTCGCGGTGCAGGCTGAGGTGGCATGGGAGAGCCAGCCGATGTCGAGCGCGGGGAATAGGTTCGGCCCCAGCGGTCCGGTCGCTGAGCCGTGAGGTCCGGCGACCTCGAAGTAGAGCTGGGGAAGCCCGAGAAGAGCCGCCGGGAGGATGGCGGCGGCCATCCCCCGCCACCACCCTCGTCGCCAGCTCCACCAGAGGCCGGAGAGGCCCAGGAACAGGTAGCCGAAGGGGTTGAAGAGAGGAACTGTGGCGGTGAGGATCCCGGCAGCGATGGCCAGGACTGTCCGCCGCCTCCTGACCGCCTCCCAGAGGCAGCTCAGCCCGAGCGCCACTAGCCCCATCCCGAAGGCGAAGTCGCGCTGCGGAAGCCAGTAGACCAAAAGTGGCTCGTACCACTGCAGGTCGGGCAGAGGCGGGTCCACCTGCTGCTGGCCGTCGTAGAAGCGGGGGAGGTGGGTCAGCTCGGTGGGAAGGTGGCCCACGAAGGCCACCACCGCCAAGGGGGTCGCGGTGCTGAGGTGGGTGCAGGCGGCGGAGTCGAAGCCGGGCTGGCTGACCGCCAGCTGCTGGCAGCCGTCCCCGTACGCGCCCACGAACCCCAGGCCGCCGCCGAAGAGGATGAGGCCGAGGGCCAGGGCCCCAGCCGCGGGGCGGCGCGTGACCCTGGTCGCGAGTTGGAAGACGAGGACCATGGCGGCCCAGCCGACCACGAATGACGGCATGTCCAAAGCCCCGGCGAGGTTCTGCCCCAGCGCCTCCAGCAGCGCCGGTTGGAAGTCCACCAGGAACGGGTAGCGGAAGGCCGTCCCGGCCTCTACGCTGTCCCGGGGAGGCAGGTTGCGGCCCAGATGGAAGCTCTGGACGTAGCTGGTGTGCACGGACCAGTCGCCCCAGAGGTTGGAGGCCGCCACCAGGGTCCCGTGCGGCCCCACCTGGAGAGCATGGGCGAAGAGGAACCAGCTCCCCAGCCCGGTGACCGCCACGATCGCCAGTGACCACCGGAAACCGGCCGTCCTGAGGCGCGGCGGAAGCTCAGCGGGCCAGGGCCGGAGCCGCCTCGGCCGGAATCTGACAAATGTGACGGCGGTGATCAGGGCCGGAGGCAGCAGGGCCGCGGCTGCGCCGGGCCCCAGCGCCAGCGCCAGGATGAACCCCAGTAGCGTCGAGCCCACCAGGCCCGTCAGGGCCGCCGCGGGCAGCCGCTCCAGGGGCAGCCACCTGAGCGGGATGAGGGAGGTCAGCCCCCAGCCCGCAGCCGCAACCAGTATCCAGTAAGCGGTGACGGCCGGCCAGCCGGTCAGTACCAACCGGAGACCCAGATGTGCTGGAAGAAGTCCGAGGAGGAGATGGGCTGGCCGGTCCAGAGCGGGTAGAAATAGGCGAAGCAGAGGACCACGGCCAGGACCACCGCCCCGCCCACCGGGGCCAGCGAGAGGCCGCCGAGCCGCGCCCGGTCAAGCTGCAGCACCACCCGGGCGCGGAGGAGCCGGGTGCAGAGGTAGGCCAACGCCAGGCAGACGAACGGCAGCGCCTCGATGTACTCGTAGAAGAAGAGGATCCGGGACGGCCAGGACCAGAGCAGGAGCCAGTCGAAGAGGTAGGCGAGGAGGATGAAGCCGGCCACCCGGTCCCGGCGTCGGACCAGGAGGTAGAGGCACCAGGCTAGGGCCAGGAGGCCGAGCCAGAAGACGGCGGGGTTGCCCATGTCGGTGATCCAGGTGTAGTTGGACACGGTCTGCCCCCCCACGGTGCTCACCCCGTTGCCGGTGTAGGTCGCATAGAACAGCACCGGATGAGCGTCCAGCGGCCAGCTGTAGAACGGGGAGGCGAAGGGATGCGTGGCCTTCAGCGTCGCCTGGTAGCTGAGGCTCCCCAGGCTGTTCCACTCCACGTCGGCGATGGTCTGTCCCAGGTTGAACCCGGTGGGCAGCCAGAAGTCGACCTGCCCGATGTGGAACTCCGATAGGGGCATGGCCACCGGAAGGCGGCAGACCGAGGCCTTCTCCACCAGCCCGTTGCAGGTGGCGGTTGGCCCGCCGGGGTTGGCGAAGTTCACGTAGAGCGTGTGCGAGATCGTCCAGTACCGGAAGAAGGAGGCGTAGAAGAGGAAGAGGATCACGACCAGGGCGCCCAGGTAGTGCCAGGACCAGCGAAGCTGCCGCACCATGGTGCGCCGGGAGGCCTCCTCGGGATCGTCCGGGGCGGGTGGCAGGATCCACCGAGCGGCCCCGCCCATCCCCCACCGCACCCTGAGCCGCGGCCGGAGCCAGCGCCCGAGCAGCAGAACCACCATGACCGCTATCCCGGGCACCATGTCGGCCTTGCAGGCCAGCCCGAGCCCCGAGGCCAGCGCGGTCAGGTAGAGGGTCCAGCGCCACTGGGGGGCGGTCTTGGCGTGCCAGTGCAGGAGGAACATCCAGAAAGCCAAGAGCACGAAGAAGACCGCGATCACGTCGATCACCCCGGTGCGTGACTCCACCAGCTCCAGCCCATCCAGGCTGAAGAAGAGCGCGGCCAGGGTGGGGAAGACCCGGCTCCGGTGCCAGAGTCGGCGGGCCAGGAAGTACAGGACCCCGATCACCAGGCTGCCCAGGATGGCCGACATGATCCGCCAGCCCCAGGGGTTGAACCCCAGCCAGCTGATTCCCCCCGCGATGATCAGCTTGGTGAGGGGCGGCTCGGGGTCGAAGTAGTCGATGCCCTTGAGGTTCTTGAGGGCGTCCACCGGGAAGTAGACCTCGTCGAAGACGAAGCCGCAGGTCTGGCGCTCGGCGTTATGGGGCCCGACAGGTGCCAGGGTGCACCCCGAGGTGTTGAAGGGATAGCCGAGCCCCCACGCCCCGATCCCCAGGACGTCGTGGGTGGGGGTGCGGTGGACTCCGGTCGGGGCAGACACCGTCCCGGTGACACCCACGTGGCCCTGGAGGAAGTCCAGGTAGATGGGGCTGGCCAGCCGCACGCCCAGGGCGGCGGCCACCAGAACCCCGGCGATGGCGAGGTCCTTGCCATCCACCCCGGTGAGGTCCTGATGGCGGCGGAGGAGCAGGGAGAAGGCCCAGACCGCCGCCGCCATCACCACCGCCACAAGCGGGTTCACCGGCCACCGCAGCAGCTGCGCGGCGAGGGCGAAGAGTACCGCGGCGGCCAGCGCGTACGGCCACTCCCGCCGTACTCCGGGCCAGTTGGTGAGTGTCACCTCCGCCGGCTGGGCCGGGAGGCCGCCGCGGGGGGGCGGCGGCGGATTCGCGGGCGCAGCCCCCGGTCCAGCTCATCGGCACGCCGCACCAGCAGAATGAGGTCCTGGTCCAGCACCGTGCGCCGGCCCAGCTCCCGCCCGACTGCCAGCAGCTGGTCGTGGTCCATCTCCACCCGCACTATGCAAACCGGACTGGTGGCGTAGCGCTTCAGGCTGCCGCTGAGCAGCGACCGCCGGTTGGGGGTGTCGAAGAACGCTCCCAGGGGTTGAGACCGGGACTGCCGGAGGCTCTCGTAGGGCACGGTGGTGAGCCGGAACCAGTGGCGTATGACGAGCCCCTCGGAGGCGAGGGAAACGTAGTGCCAGCGCTGCCGGAGGTAGAGCCAGCCAAGGATGATGAGGAACAGGGCCAGCACGACCATGAAGCTGGGGTCGAGCCCATGGCGGCCGTAGATGGTGATGCCCTCCCCCACCAGGAGCACCACGATGCCGTAGGCGAGAACCCACCACATCCGGCGCCAGAGCTCGTAGGAGGTGATCAGCAAGAACCTCGGCCCCGGATCGGCCGCGGGTTGGCTCTGGCTCACTCGGCCGCGTCCTGGGAGAGGCGTGAGCTGGCGCAGGTGCACCCTCTCTCCGCCGGCAGCCCGGATACCACGTCCAGCAGCAGGGAGCGAACTCGATCCACGTTTGCAGCGAACACCCGCAGGACCTCCTGGTGGCTCACAGGGGCGATGTCCGGCCTGCCCTCCAGCCCGGCATCGTAGTCCGTGACCAGGGCGATGGAGGCGTAGCACATGCCCAGCTCCCGGGCCAGGGCCACCTCGGGGTACCCCGTCATGCCCACGATCCCCCACCCCATCTGCGAGTACCAGGCCGACTCCGCTCGGGTTCCGAACCGCGGGCCCTGGATCACCACCATGGTCCGGTGCCGGTGGACCGTCCTCCCGGAAGCGATGGCTTTGGACTCAGCCAGATCGCCGAGCTCCGGGCAGTAGGGGTCGGCCGCCGCCAGGTGAGCCACCTGTGGCCCTTCCCAGAAGGTGTCCGACCGCCCCCAGGTCCGGTCCACGTACTGGTCGGGGATGACGACGTCGCCGGGGGCCAGCTCGGCCTGCAGGGAGCCGACGGCGGCCGGGCCGAGCACCCGGGTCACACCCAGCTCCCCCATCGCGTGGAGGTTGGCGCGAAAGTTGATCCGGTGCGGCGGAATCGTGTGGTGGCGGCCGTGGCGGGGCATGAACACCACCTTGCGGCTGCCGATCCGGCCGACGAAGGCAGCGTCGCTCGGCGCCCCGTAGGGGGTCTCCACGCGGACCTCCTCGGCACCGTCCAAAAGCTCATAGAGCCCCGACCCGCCGAATATCCCCACCACGTCCTCGGTCATCAGCGGGACACCTCCCAGTGCGCGCCAGGTGACCGGCGCTCGGACATGGCGCCAATTATGGTGAGCGGCGGGCCCTCACCTTGGGTGATTGGGGCAGTTGGGATCACGCACGAAGTGGATCTCTCGCCAGCGCATCGCTTCAGCGTCGAGGTCCCAGAGCCGCCCTGCCCTCCGGGCAGGGACGATGCCCGTGATCCAGGTGAGCGCCAGCAGAGCCTGCATCGCCCCCACCACCCCGGCGACCGGCCCAAGGATCCCGGCTGTGCGGCAGTCGGCGGCGGTGGCCGGGGTCTCGGGGAACAGGCATCGGTAGCACGGGCCGACCGCCCCCACCTGCAGCACCTGACCCCGCAGCCCCGTGACCCCGGCGATCACCATCTGGCGTCCTGCTCCCACAGCCCAGTCGTTGAGCGCGAACTTGGTCGCCGGGTCGTCGGTGCATTCCAGGACCAGACCCGAGCTACCCAGCGCTGGACTGAGGGCGACGGGATCCGCCCTGGCGCGAAGCGGCTCCACCACCACCAGCTCGTTGAGCGAGCGGAGGCGATCCGCCAGCCGGTGCGCCTTGGAGGCCCCGATGTCCGCTCCGGTGAACTGCACTTGGCGGTGGAGGTTGTCCAGGGCCACTGCGTCGGGGTCAACGAGCAGAACTCGTCCCACCCCCGCCCCGACGAGGTAGGGGGCGGCCGCTGAGCCGAGCGCCCCGCACCCCACCACCGCCACGGTGGCCCGTCTGAGCCGAAGCTGGGCTGCCTCGTCCATCTGGGGCAGCAGCAGCTGCCGGCTGTAGCGCTCCACCTCCACATCCGACAGGCCGTCGGCAGCGCCTTCCGTAGTCACCAGGCGACCACCACCTCAGCCGTCAGGATCAGGTCCAGCAGCGCCTCGTAGTCCACCAGGGCCCACCTCTCGTTGGCCTGGCGTTCCTCGGCGTCGGCGCGAACCGCCAGGATGGGCATTGCCTCCTCGCTCACCGCGCGACCGGCGAGGCCCCGGATGGTCTCCTCGGACTCCCCCACCGCGGCCCCGGCCAGGATCACCACGGTCCGGTGCCCGAGTCCCAGAGCGTATGCCACCGACCGCCAGCCTCGGAGATCGCCGGGACGGGTGATGAGGTGAAGCTCCACCTCACATCACCAGCCAGTGGTCGACCTGCCGGCATCGTGCCTCAATAGCGTTGGCGCCCAGGGCGTGCACCTGGGGCCGCAGGCGGGTTACGAGAGCCCGGTCCTCGTGGGGATCCGATCTGACCACGATCTCGACGCTGTCGTCGGTGAGCAGGGCCTCCATCTGCTCCGCCATCTCATCCGACCGCGGCCCGGCTGTCGTCTCCGCCTGGGTCGCCATCTCCCGAGCCTCACCCTCCAACACGAGGACAACGTCGCAACCTCCCAGGGGGAGCGCGAGGGCGAGCGCCAGCGCCTGCCTCAGGTCAGCTCCCTCGCCCCGGACCACGACTGCCACCTCCCGGGTTCTCATCGGAATTGCACAACCCGGTCGGCCTCTCGGCACCAGAGCGCGAGGTCCCTCAGGCTGCCCCTGAACACCCGAGGGTCCGGCATCTCGCCCCCGCGCCTCCAGCGCCAGTCGGCGTCGCAGTGGGCGACTGAGGCGCCGGGGAGAGCGACCTGCTCGGCAGCCAGAACCCCATCCCCAAGTAGGAAGACCTTAGCCTCATGGCCGGCCGCCACGGCGGCGGCGGCCAGCCCCGAGACCAAACGGGCCGATGGTGAGTCCGGCCCCGAGCCGAGAATCAGGACCAGCCGGCGCCGGGTGGAGCTGCTGCCAACCACGCTGGTCAGCGTAGCCGAGTGTGGAATCGGTGACACCATGGAGCCGCGGCCGAGCGCGGGTTCCGCTACCCTGCCCACTCAGCAGCACTCCGCCGGGGTGGCGTAATGGCAGCCGCAGCGGTCTTAAAAACCGCCGGACGCAAGTCCGTATGGGTTCGAGTCCCATCCCCGGCAGCCCGGCCTCGATCCCAGCTCCTACGCCAGGTGGATTCGACTCCAAGCACTCGCGGTGACAGCGACCGTGCCGGCAAGCCGCGGCCCCGGCGGGCCGATGCGCCGTTCCCGCGTCGCCCTCCACCCCATAGCGCCAGTCTTGCGGCTCCGCCCAGCCATCGGGCCGCTGGCCTCCGGCTGAGAGCCTCGGGAAGGGGGGCGGGCACATACCCGAGTCGTACACCTATGACATCGGCCCTCAGGCTCGCACGGTGGAGTGCGTTCTCCGCAGCGATTCGGCGGGCGATCGGACGCATGCCTTACAAATAGGTCGAGTGCTGGGCAGCCTTCCCCGTTTCCATGCTGGTGGCAGGGAGTGGTCGCGCCCTGATGCCCAACCCGGCCAGGGGCGGCTCGACTCAACGCCGTGGGTCGCGCGGAACGGAGCGGATTCGGAGTACCGCTAGGACCGTGAGCGCCTGGCCCGCGACCGCATCTCAACCGCCCCCGATCCGGGGACCACATTCTGGGTTACCCATCGCGGACGAAACCTGGATTCTCCTCAAGGAGGCGCAACCGAATTTTGAGACTTCCGCCGGCAGGCAGCCTGGGCTCGCGCGGTGTACCATTGCCACCTCGCCAGTTGGTGCAACTTGAGGGAAGGGGTGAGTCCAATGAAACGATGGCAATTCGTCTCGGCGTCTGCGGTTGGAACTTTGTTGCTGTTGGCCAGTTCCGGGACCGCTCTGGCGGACGGCCACGGCAATGGCGACGGCGGCACAGTCTGCACGAGTGGGACGGTGATGCCCGGCCACTACCGTAATCTCACGGTGACCGGCGTGTGCCAGATCACGAGCGGCTTGGTCCACGTGAATGGAGATGTGGTGATTCGGCCGGGCGCCCTGCTTGACGCCGTGTCGCCGGCAGCCACGGTCGTGGTCGGCGGAGACATACGGGTTGAGCACGGCGCGGTCCTGTTCCTGGGCTGCGGCTTTTCACTTGGCACGTGCACGAACACGACCCCGGGGCCAGACTTGGTTCGGGGCAGTATCGTGGCCACCGAAGCCCTCGGCGTCGTGATCCATGCGGTGACCGTACGAGGCGATCTTTCCATCATCGGCGGCGGAGGTGGGCCAAGCGTAGCCCTGATGAGTACCCCGGGCGCCTGTTTTGGTGCCACGCCACCTGCTCCTTGGAGCACAGAAAGCAGCCTCGCTGGCGTGCCAGTCTACTCGGACGTCGAGGACACCTTCATCGGTGGGGACCTGAGGATTGTGGGCCTTCAAACCTGCTGGTTGGGAGGGCTGCGGAATACGGTTCGGGGCGACTTCATCGACGTCAACAACCAGATGGGTGACCCCGACGCGAACGAGATGCTGAACAACATCGTGGGGCAGAACCTGGCGTGTTTCGGGAACACCCCGGCGGTGCAGGTCGGCGACTCCACGGCTCCGCCCAACACTGTGTATGGGAGAGCCCTGGGTGAGTGCAGCCCATCCACCATTTCGACAGTCGTGGCTGGTGGCGGGGACCAAGACTCACATTAGGTCACAGTGAAGGGAGGGGCGGCCGCGCCGGCCGCCCCTCCTTGCCCACCTCCTGCCTGGCGTCCGACCTTCGTTTTGGCCCGAGGCGACCAGCGCCAGTGCCGCCAGGAACGCGAGCGCGGACCCGAGCCGCTCGGCCCACCCTTCCTGACCGGCCGAGGCGTCCCCCTCCAACCGCCTTCCCCGGTGTCGGCCCGACGGGCCGCACGGTCTCCGGAGAACCCGACCACTTGGCGGGCGCGGTGGAATGACGGAAAGAGGGCGGCGGCTGAGTCAGTCGGTTGAGGAAGCGGCCACCGAGAGCGATCGCCCGCTAGGCTCCAGCTCCGACACCATGGCCTTCGGGCCGCCCCGGGAGCGGAACAGGCACCGCCTCACCCGCGATGCCCGGCGCGGAACGACAGCGCGCTGAGCCAGCCGAACCCGACCCCTATCGACACGCGCTGGAATATCCCCCCGACCTGTGCAAGGCGCGAAGACGGGGCAAACGCAGCGCCGAAGAGCAGAAAGGTGCCGACCACCGACGCGGCCGACCCCGCGGAATAAGCGGCCCAGCGGCAGTCATGGCCCCGGATGGCGGTGACCGCGCTGGCGAGGGCGGCGATGGGGATGCCGGCAAAGATGGGGATCGCGAACAGGTTGTGGAGCCGCCCGCCGAGGGTCCTCACTGAGTCCGCAGGGCCAACTCTCAGATTCCCAGCCCCGCCCGTCGGCGAGGGAGGAAACCCGCCCACAGGATCGGTCACAAACACCCCGGACCCAATCAACCCGACCCCCACCCCGCCGACCAGAAGAGCGACCGCCCGAGGACCAATGCGCCGGTCGGGGCATCGGGCCAGCTCCGTCGAGGCGTGGCAATACAGCGAGCCGGTCAGTACGAAGTTGGCACGCTGAAGCCACCCGCCACGGCCACAGGCGAGGGAGCTCACCGGGAGGTGGCGCCAGTCGTAGCCGGGACGGAGAGCCCCGATCGTCGTGAACGCCGCCACGAACAGTGGTCCCGCGATGGTGCCCGAGCTCAGGGCCGCGGTACGCCCTAGTCGCTGGCCGGCAGCTGGCAACATGCTGGAGAGCGTACGACGCTGGGCGGCGAACGGACCATGGTGGGAAACTACGGTAAGTCTGAGAGGGACCAGGGTTGGGGCGAGCTGGCGGCACGGTGACGATCGCGGCGGTCGCGCTCGCGACCGCACTTCTGCTTGGCGCCTGCGCGCCCCACCCCAATTCCGGCCGTCATGCCCCCGCCATCAGTCCGACACGCCCGGCGTCGGCCTCCGCCCAGGCGGTAGCCGCGACCTTCCTGAAGGCCATGGTCGTGGGAGCCTTCGACCGCCAGTGGCTCCTCCTCGCGCCGCAGGAGCAAGCGAGCTGGCCATCCGAGGCGGCTCGCTCCGCGATGCTGGCCGCCAAGTTCTCCGGGGCAGCCCGTGTGGTCGCCTTCGCAGTGGGTCGACCGGTGGCCGGGGCCGAGTGGGTCAGCCCGGAGAATCCCAGAGTTCAGGTGGCCAACGCCACCGAGGTCCCGGTCGCGATCGCCTTCGCCGACGCTACAAGCCTGTCTCCCCCAGGGGTAGCTGGACTGTCCCAGCACACCCAGCTGTTCCTGGAGCGGCCCTCGTCCTCTCCCGCGTCCACCAACTATCTCGTCGTCGGCGAGGGGCCAGCGGCGATGGACGCGCCGGTGATCACGCCGGCAACGGTCGTGCCCAGGACCGCCTCGGTCCCCATCCTCATGTACCACCTGGTTGGCCCCTTCCCGAACCGCTCCCTGTACTCCAGCCAGTCCAGCTACGACCTTGACTACGGGCTCACGGTGCCGCCGGACCAGTTCTCCGCCGAGATGCAGTACCTGGTGGCCAACGGCTACCAGGCGATCTCCCTTTACCGGCTGGCCGACTTCCTCCTCTACGGCCTCCCGCTCCCGGACCACCCGGTGGTGATCACCTTCGACGACGGCTTTGCCAACGAGTACCAGTACGCCCTCCCCGTGCTCGAGGCGGACGGCCTCACCGCCACCTTCTTCCCCTGCAGCGGCCTCATCGGCGTCAAGAACGGCGAGGAAGAGTACATGCCTGGGGCCGAGCTGAGCTCGCTCTCGCAGATGGGGTTCGCGGTCCAGGACCACACCTACAACGACGGCACGGTCCTGTGGGGCCAAGACTTGGCCACGATCCAGGAGCTGACCGGATACGGCGCCCACGTGCTGGAGTCGATCACCGGGCAACCGGTGCAGTTCATCGCGTACAGCGGGCTCTGGCCCTATGCCTCGCCGGAGCAGGCCGGTCCTGCCCAGGCTCAACTCTTCTCCCAACTGGGGTCCCTCGGATATGTCGGAGGGCTGGAGGACAACTGGGTGGGACGCTTCGCCTGGGTGGAGAGCTCAGCTTCTCTCTGGGAGTGGCCCAGGGTGCGGGCCTATCCGGGCGAGAGCCTGGCAG
>JAJYXT010000018.1 GCA_021801645.1 bacterium | reverse complement strand
AGTCGCCCGGAGCGCCGCCGCCGCAGGTTCTCGGCCGCGTAGAGGGAGGAGAGAACGGTGCGAGTGGCAGTGATCCCCGGCGACGGAGTGGGCCAGGAAGTGGTCCCGGCGGGCCTGCGAGTTTTGGATCGGGTGGCCCGGTTGGACTACGAGGAGTTTCCCTGGGGCTCCCAGTACTTCGAGCAGACCGGTCGGATGATGCCCGCGGACGGCCTCCAGCAGCTGGCCCGCTTCGACGCCATCTATCTCGGCGCTGTGGGTTGGCCTTCAGTACCCGACCACGTCACGCTCTGGGGCCTTCTGCTCCCGATTCGCCAGGCCTTTCAGCTCTACGTGAACCTGCGACCGGTCAACCTGCTGCCCGGGGTGGCCACCCCCCTGGCGGGACGCTCCTCTGCCGACATCGACATGCTCTTCATCCGCGAGAACAGTGAAGGGGAGTATTCGGGTGCCGGGGGGCGGGTCCATGAGGGCACCGCGGACGAGGTGGCGGTCGAGGTGCCGGTGTTCACCAGGCGGGCCGTGGAGCGGGTGATCCGCTATGCCATGAGTCGCGCCAAGGAGCGGCGCCAGCGGCTGATCAGCGTGACCAAGTCGAACGCCAGCCGATTCGCCTACGTCATGTGGGACGAGGTGACCCAAGCCCTGGCGCAGACCGAGTTCCCCTCGCTCGAGGTGGAGCGCATGCACGTGGACGCGATGGCTGCGCGGATGGTGCTCAACCCTGCGTCCATCGACGTCGTGGTGGGCTCCAACCTCTTCAACGACATCCTCACCGACCTCGGCGCCGCCATCCAGGGGGGGATGGGCATCGCCGCCAGCGCCAACCTGGATCCCAGCCGCTCGCACCCCTCGATGTTCGAGCCCGTGCACGGCTCGGCCCCGGACATCGCCGGCAAGGGCAGGGCCAACCCGATCGGCGCCATCCTCACCGGGGCGCTGATGCTGGACCACCTGGGGCTGGGCCCCGAGGCGGATCGGGTGCGTCGCGCGGTGTCGGAGGTCACGGCGGACGGCGCGGCGCTCACAGGGGACCTCGGCGGCACCGCCTCGACCACGGAGGTCGCGGACGCGGTGGTGGCCGCCCTAGGCTGAGCCGCGGTGCCTTCCGGCCCAGCCCACCGGGGCCTTCGAGCCCTGTCTAATCCGTTGCTCCGGCGGCCACCAAGGGCGCCGTGGGCCCCTAGATCCCCCGGGGCGGGCGCTCGCCGGCCACCCGCGCGGGCCCGATATCCCCGACAATGGATGCTGCATCCCGTATCTACTTGTTGACCGGGGGAGGGACAAGCGTGCCGGAGATCAGCAGGAGCTACCTGCAGGATCAGGTGTATCAGCTCATCCGGCGCCGGATCGTCGGGCACACGTACGGGCCCGGACACCGGCTCTCCGAGGCCGGGCTGGCTCGCGAGCTGGGGGTCAGCCGGATGCCGGTGCGCGACGCCCTCCGGCGGCTCCAGCTCGAGGGCCTGGTGGAGGGAGCGCCGGGGCGGGGGCTGGTGGTCTCACCGATCTCGGTGACCCACGCCCGCGACGTGTACCGCCTGCGGGAGCTCCTGGAGGCGGTGGCCGCCGAGCTGGCGGCCGAGCGTGCCACGCCCGCCGACCTGGACCGCCTCGAAGCCGCGGTCACGGCCCAGGAGCGGGCGGCTCGGAGCGGCACGGCTGGCAAGGTGCTGCGGGCCTCCATGGAGTTCCACGACGCCCTGCACCTCAGCGCCCACAGCAGCATCATCTCCCTGGTCCTGGAGCAGATCTGGGTCCACGCTCGCCGGTACCGGGAGCTGACCCTGGGGAAATCGGAGCGGCACGTGGCCGTGGCCGAGGAGCACCGGGCACTGCTGGAGGCGATCCGCCGCCGCGACCCTGACGAGGCCAAGGCGATCATCCAGGGCCACGTTCGGGGGGCATTCCAGGTGGTGGCCGAGCAGCTTGCCGCCAACGGCGACCTCCCCGATGGGGAGGAGGCCGTGGCGGCGGCGCCGCTCAGGGCCAGGTCAGGCTGAGCAGTTCCCCCACCGAGGCCAGCTCCTCCAGGCCCCAGACCCGGTGGGCAAGGCGACTGAAGGCCTGATCGGATAGGGCGCCCACCGCCAGTCCCCGGGCCTTCTCTTCGATCTCCTGGTCGGACATGGGATTCTGCGCGTGCCCCCGATAGAAGCGCACCTGGGTCTCCTCCCGGCGCCCGGAGCCGGTCGTGATGGCGAGTTTGGTCATCACCGTCTCCGGCCAGGCGGCGGCGCACTCCGGGTCCTCCTGCACCTCCAGCACCCGAAGCACGGCGGCGACAGCAGGGTCCGACAGCGCCTCAGGCGAAAACCGCCTCAGGTCGAGGTCCCCGTGGACCAGGGCGGTCGCCACCACGTAGGGCAGACTGTGGTCCGCCGACTCTCGGGTGGCCGGACGCCACTTCTCAGGGTCTCCCGCCATCACCTTGGCCCCGTAGCCGAAGGTCCCGACCTTCACCGCGGCGATGCTGCGGTCCCCGTCCAGCCTAGAGCGCAGCTCGATCGCGGCGTCGATGGCCCCCTGGGAGAAGTACCCCGAGGGGTAGCGCTTCAGGTGGCTCTGCCCGATGGCCGGAGGGCGGCGCCCCGGCCGCAGCGCATCCCTGTCCACCTCGATCCCCACCACCGCCTCGAATCCGCCCCGCCCAACGAACGGCAGGGGCGGCCCGGACAGTCCAGCGCGGGCCAGCCGGGCGGCGAACACCCCTCCGCGAGAGGCGTTGCCGGCGGCGCAGCCCTTCCACATCGAGAGCTCGCCCAGGCGGGTGGCCTGAAGCGGGAAGTTGGGCACCATGGCCAGCGAGACGCAATGGCGCAGCCCGGCGTCGTCCAGCCCGAAGACCACCCCCGAGGCGACGGCGCTGGCGATGCTCCCGGCCAGCACGTGGTCCCAGCCCTCGACACCCAGCTGGAGGGCGTCGGTGAGGGCGGCGAACAGCTCATAGGCGACGGCCATCCCCCCGATCACCTCACGCCCTCCCGCACCACTCTCTTCGGCGGCCGCGAGGACCGCCGCGATGTAGTCGCTGGGATGGCCCACGCCATGCGGGCTGGCGTAGCTGTCGTTGAGGTCGAAGTAGCGGATCGCCACCCCGTTGGCGAAGGCGGCCAGGTCGGCGTCGCTGCGGCGCCGGTCGCCGATCAGACCGCAGGAGCCCGACCCGACCCCCCCGGTCGCCACGTCGCGCGC
>JAJYXT010000087.1 GCA_021801645.1 bacterium | reverse complement strand
TGGCTCTGATACTGCACGGTGAAGTCGGTCGCCGGGTACAGAGGCAGAATCCAGGGCGGGCCGATCCCCGCCGTCTCGGCCACCGTCACAGTTCCCCCGGAGACCGGCTTGCCGCTGCCGGAGGACGGCGACGAATTGGTGCTGGCGCAGCCTGCCACCAGCCCCAGCGCCAGCAGGCCCGCCACCCACAGCGGACCCGCGGACCGGCGTCGGCCACCCAACTTCAACCACCTGGACACCGTTCTCATTCCGGTCACGATCCCTCCTTAACTCGCGGCCGCTGGCGGACTGCGGGGGCCGACCCCCGAGACAGGCGTAGGAACACCGGCCGGTGAGGGCCGGTGATGACGGGAGTCGGCGCGGGCCCCGGCTGCGGTGACCCCTGGGGCACGGATCGCGAGGTCTGGCCCTTCACTCCCCGCTCCCGTCGACCCCGGTGCGGCTGTCACTCCCAGGGCCGCGAGGAGCGCCGTCCGCGCGCTGGTCGAGAGGCTCGACATAGCCCTTGATCAAGCGGGCGTAGGCACCCTCGAGGTGGACGCGGATCATCTCCAGCGCCCTCTCGGTGTCGTGGGCGGCCATGGTCTCGACCAGCTCCCCGTGCTCCCGGTGTCCGACCTCGCTGAAGTCCGGATTCACCAGGTTGCGGGTCAGCAGGAAGCGGAATATGTGCGAGCGGAGCATGGTCCAGCAGGCATAGAGCCGGTCATGGCGCGCGGCCTGGTAGACCAGGTCGTGAAACGCCACGTCCAACTCGGCATATTCCCGGGGGCTGAGCCGCGCGGCGGCCTCGGGCATCCGGTTGGCCAGCTCGCGGAGCCGGGACAGGTCCTCAGGGGTGGCCCTCGCGATGGCCAGTCGCACGGCCAGGCTCTCCAGGCTGGCGCGCAGGGTGTAGACCTCCTCCACGTCCTGGGCCGTGAGCCCCACCACGATGGCGCCGCGGTGGCTGCGGATGGCCACTAGCCCCTCATGGCCCAGCTGGGCGAACGCGTCCCGCACCGGGCTACGGCTCACCTGCAGCGCTGCGGAGATCTCCGCCTCGCGCAGATGCTGGCCGGGCTTGAACCTCCCGGTGACTATGGCCTCTCTCAGACGGTCCGCCACCTCATCGGAGAGGACCCGGTGGGGAACCGCAGTCAGGGCTTTGGCTTCGTTGAAGTCATCCGACACGGTGGATGTCATATTGTCGACAATCCATCGACCTGTCAAGTCCCCCGGCAGACGGCTGGAGGCGGGTCTGGGCCGGGCGGCCGCTCTGCGGTCTCCCCCGCGGCCGTCTGCCGACTCGCCGGACGGGGCGGTCGGCCTCACACCCGCGTCGCCTGGCTCTGAAGCATGATGGCCTCAGATACCTGGAAGGCGTCGAAGCGGAGCCCGGTGGCTTGCCGGGCATCAAGCGCCGCGAAATAGGCGAAGGCGGGCGCCAGGCGGCTGGGGGAGATCATCTGCTGTCGCATCTCCGGCGTGTAGTGCCCCCAAGACATGGGGGTGTCGATCGGGGCGCCGGTGGTGGCGGTGTTCACGGCGATGTTGAACTCCGCTCCCTCGATGCTGAGGACCTTCATGAGTCCTTCCTGGCCATGCTTGGCTGGGGTGTAGGCGGACTCCAAGGGGAAGCCCCTCAGAGCGGACCCCGACGAGATGAAGACGATGCTCCCGTCACCCTGCGCGATCATCGGCTCCCACACCCCCTTGGCGAGCACGAAGGCTCCCTGCAGGATGATGTCCAGCTCTCGGCGCCAGCCATCGAAAGTCCACTCGCGGAAAGGGCGCGGCGTGAGGACCGCGGCGTCGTGGATCAGGGCCCGGGGCGGCCCCACCCGATCCACGGCAGCGGCCACCGCGGCCGCGGCGGAGGCGGCATCCGCCAGGTCGACCGGCACAGGGAGTGCCTCGACCCCGAGCGCCTGGAGGTCGTTGGCCAGGGTGGCCACCTTGCCCTCCTGCACGTCGAACAGGGCCAGATTCATGCCCCGTGCCGCCAGCTCCCGGGCGATCGCGTTGCCCAGGCCGTCCGCGGCGCCGCTGAGAAAGCACCACCGGCCGCGGATGCCGTGCAGACCCATTTGCTCGCCTCCCAATTCAGGCCGCGTTGGCCGACGCTGTCCGACTCCCCGGGGTGCCGGCCGCCTCATCCCGCAGATTGCCCCGGGCCAGGCGGAGAGCCGGCGCGGGTCCCGTGACAGAGTCCCCAGTCGGTGGACCGGATGGCTCGTCCACGGAAGGCCGACGACCACTCCAACCCGCTGGCCGAGGCTGGCCCTGGCACGGGGCGAGGAGGGCTGAGCCGTTCACGCCTGACCGGCCCGCTCTCCGGAGGACTCGCAAACGCGTCGGGGATCAGCACGTTTGGCCACGGTAGATCACATATTGTCGACAATCCTCTCCCGTGTCAAGCCCCACCGGCATCGGAAGCCGCAGCTCAGGTGGAGGGGTGGGACCGGACCTCGGTCCAGGCCCGCGAGCGGTGCGAGGCCTCGACCGCGTTGATCACCTCCTGCACCGCCGCCCCCTGGGCGAAGTCGCCCTGGTTGTCTTCCCCACCCGAGGTGATCTCGTCCACGAAGCTGCGGATCAGGTTGCCGTAGCACGTCTCCTCCCAGCCATGGCCCGGCTCGTGCTGAGGTGGGAAGAACTCCTCGGGAATGGGAAGCCGCCTGAACTCCACCTGGTCGGCGGTCGCCCCCCAGAGGCGCTGCCACTCGCCGTTCTCCTCGACGATCCGGCAGATCAACGCCCCCCGGTCCCCGTACAGCCGGGCCTCCACCCCGGGGTAGTTGCCCACGGTGACGTAGCTGCTCTGAATCGTCCCCAGGGCCCCGTTGGCGAACTTGGCGATGAAGACATCGCCGTCGTCGAGGTTGATGGGCTCCCGGGCCCGGTCGAGGTTGGTGCGCCGGCGCTCCGGGACGAAGTTGCGCAGCACCCCCACGGTCTCCGTGATCCCAGCCCCGGCGAGCATCAGCCCGATGTCGATGATGGGAGCGCCGTATCCCTCCAGGCTGGAGACGGTGATGGCCGCCTCCCCCGGCTCCCAGCCCCCGACCTGGTCATCCGCGGGGGCGGAGAGGATGCGCTTGTCGGCGGGGTTGTCCGGGTCCAGCCACTGGCTGTTCTGCTCGTAGCCATTGAATACGAAGGGCCGGCCGCACCACCCCTCGGCGACCAGATGGGCCATGTAGGCGATGGCCGGCGCGTAGCGGAAGGTGAGCCCGACC
>JAJYXT010000023.1 GCA_021801645.1 bacterium | reverse complement strand
CCGATCAGGGGGCGGGTCAGGTCGTCCCGGCTGAATCCGGCTCCGTGCAGCATGGCGCGCGCCGCCGCCCGCTCCCTGCCCTCAACCAGCTTGCGGCTCGGCCAGCCCGCGTCGACCTCAGGCAAGTGCGTACCTCCGACCGCGAATTCCAGTGAGGAGGCCAAAATACCAAGGCCCGGGGGGGGTGCGGCGCCTTCGGCGACTCCCGGGTCCCGGACCGTTCCTGCCGGCGCGGGAAGCGCGCCCCTTCGCGTCCCGTCCTTGGCGGCGCCTCGCGACTCCCTCCCGGCCGTCAGGAGATCACAGTTACCGGGTCGCTGGGGACGTCCGCGTTGTAGTTCTGCATGGCGTTCCAGAGGGCCGCCAGCGAGATCGTCTGCGTCTCGGGTCCGTTGTATCCGGCCACCGAGCCGGCGCTCTCAGCGTAGGTTACGGTGTCGCCGCCGGCGGTCCCGGCGGAGAAGTTGTAGCCGATCACGGCGATCATGTGCTGGGCCTGATAGCCGTCCCAGCCCGGCAGCGTGGCCGTCATCACGTGCACCAGGACGGGGCTGCCATGTCCGGAGCTGGCCAGACGTCCCAGACCGGACAGGTCAGACTCCAGCTGGGCCTGGAAGACAGGTAGCGAGGTCACATGGGTGCCGGTGTACGAATAGCGCTGAGAGCCGGTGATCTCGCCCAGGTACGAGTTGATGGCCACTACCGCGTTGGCCCCGGTGGTGCCGTACGACTCCACCACGTTGGCGGCCACGCCGATGGCGTCCAGAGACGGGACGGCAGCGGTCCAGGTGGACAGCAGCACGGCGATCGCCCCCTCGGCGCAGTAGTTCCGATGCGCGTAGTCGTTTGGCTCGGGGTAGATCCTGACCGCCAGCTCCACCTCCAGCTTGGGGGCGGGCGTGGTCGGAGCGGGGGTGGCTGGTGGGGTCGGAGTGGCGGTGGCGGAGGGTGTTGGAGCCTCAGGGGTGCCGCTCGGGGTCACCGCCGCCTCGGCGCGCTGGGTCGCGGACGGCGCCGGAGTGGACGCGCGACCGGCCGCGCCCGGGGCAGCCAGGGAGCCGCAGGATGCCAGCACAACCGACGCCACGGGCAGGCAGAGGAGTGTGGCCACCCGAGGGCGCCGGGGCGAACGCAAACACCACTCCGCGGAGCGACGCGACACTCTCCCCGCACCGACCAGCCTGGTGATGGTCATCTCCCAAGTCTGCCCCGCCCGGGGCGGATGGACCGACCTGCCGCCGGATTCTCCCCCTTCACCCTGGGAATCTCATCGGTTTGCGGCGACTTGGGTCTCCGCAGCGTAGGCCGCGAGGATGCCGACCTCGACGCCCCTCAGACCGGCCGGGGGCCGAGGTGGCTCGCCGATTGCCCGCGGCACCCGTTCCAGCCACGGTTGGGCTCACTCGTACCGGCCGCGGAGCCACTCCCCGAGAAGCCCGTTGGCGATGGTCCAGGTATTGCCGGTCCGCTCGGCGAGCTGCAGCCGCTCCAGCGCCAGGGCAGCGTCCAGGGTGCCGCGGTGGCTCACCCCGAGCACCGACTGCACCGCCCGGCCCGTCACCGCCCGCACCGGGCCCTGCGCCAGGAGCTTGAGGAGCCGCTGCTGGACCAGGCTGAGCCGGTCGAAAACCAGGGTGAACTCCTCGCGCTGGTCGTCAATCGCGTAGGCCACCGCCGCGTCGACCAGCTCCTCGCTTATCTCCTCGGTGCTGATGGCGAAGGCCCAGAAGGCCAGGAGCTGCACGTCGTTGGGAATCCCCGCCGCCGCCTGGTAGATGCGGCTGGCCGCCGCCGCTGGCAGATGCTTTCCGGCCGAGGCCGCCCGCCCCGTCAGGTAGGGGACGAAGTCGGCCTCGGAGATCTTGCCCAGGTAGAGCTTGGCCCCCACGTTGTAGAGAGCGCCGTGCTCCGGAGAGCTCACCATCGCCTCCATGATGTGGCGCTTGCTGCCGGCGAAGACCAGGCTCACCCCGGGAAGGTCGTCCACCAGGTCCTTGAAGATGTCTGCGATCAGCGGGTCGATCTCGTACGCCTTCTGGAACTCGTCGATGACCAGGGAGACCGGGTGATTCTTGTCCTCGGCCGCCAGGTCTGCCAGGATCCGCACCACCTCTGAAAGGACGGTTCTCCAGTCGGACGCTGCCAGGCTTGGCCCCAGGGAGACCCCCTCCACCAGTCCCGACGCGGGGTCGATCCGGATTTCCGGTGCCACCCGGATGCGTCGGAGCCAGCGACTGAACTCGGTGGCCCGACCGCGCACCCATCCCAGAGGCCCCGAGACCACCCCGTGCATCAGCGTCTGGACCACGTCCTCGGCGCTGCTGCACTTTATGAGGCTCACCCGGCCGCTCCGCCCTCCGCTGGCTTCCGCCAGCTCCACGGCTCGGCGCAGCAGCGAGGTCTTGCCGTAGCGCCGGGGCGCGATGAGGATGAGGTTCTGGCCATTCAGCATGACCGCCGCCAGCCTCTCCAGCTGCTCTGCCCGATCGGTGAAGTGGAGCTCGCCTACGGGAGAGCCGAAGTGGTACGGGTTGGCCGCGCTCACGGCCCGATGGTAGCACGCCTAGGGTTTACACGCTTTACCTTTACACGCTAAAGCGTTCCAGGAACGGGTGAGCGGGAGGCGCGGGGGTGATGTGCCGGTCGAGGTGGGAGGGGCCCTTCTACGCCACCACATCCCCCTCCGTCGGTCGGCCAAGGGGCCAATTGGCCGAACCGGGGGTCAGATGGAGGGCGGCCGCCCCGCCGCTCCGGGCCGGCGGTGCAGCGTCGGCTTTGGCGGGGGTGTGCCCACCTGGTGGCCTGCCGGTCCGTCTTCCCGGGCATCGCGGGCCCGGGTCACCGGCGGAGCAGGAAAGACACGCTGGACCTCCGTTGTCAGTCGCGCGGGTCGTCCTCGGGAGGGCTGCCATCGGCTGCTGGAGGTGGGGCTGGATGGGCGTCAACGGTGGAACCCTGGTCACCATCCTCCACACCCAGCTCCCGGAGGCGCGCCCGCAGTTCTGACATCTGGCGCTCGGTCTCGGCCAGCTCTCGGCTCTGGCGGATCAGGGTCCTGCGGCGCTCCCAGGTCGCATAGAGGTCGGTCATTCCGCGCACCCGCCGCCCCCCCGGGCCGAACCGCTCCTCCTCCCGCTCCTGGACCTCCTCGCGCAGGTCGTCGATCATCCGCTCCCGGTGGGCGAGCTCTGACTGGAGACGGACCGCCAGCTCCTGGCGGAACTGGGTCTCCATCGCCAACTGCCAGCGCTGGAAGAGCTCATCGGCCAAATTGGATGCCAGGGCTTTCACCTCCGAGGGCACCGTGAGGGAGTATCCTTCGGCGCTCGCCGTTGGCGGCTCCGCGTCGGTGGCCCCTGGCTCATGGCGGCCGACCTCTCCGGCGGACCTCTGCGCTGGCGCAACTGAGGCGAAACCAGCCAGCGAGGAGCGCTCAACCCGCACCTCCAGAGCCCCGCCCGCCCCCGGAACCAGCCGGTGGGCGACGCTTCCCGCCAGTACCAGCCCCCGCACCTCGTCCGGGGTGATCCCCAGGGTCCGAGCGGCATCGTCCACGGTCAGCAGTTCGCTCTCATCCACCCCACCCGCCTCCTACTCTGCGGCGATTATCGCCAAAGCCGGAGCGGCGAGATC
Source organism: bacterium (assembly GCA_021801645.1). Taxonomy (GTDB): domain Bacteria; phylum Chloroflexota; class Dormibacteria; order Aeolococcales; family Bog-877; genus JAJYXT01. The sequence goes on along the minus strand of JAJYXT010000023.1, from coordinate 16,203 downwards.
GAAGTGAGTTGGGCCACGCGCCCGCCGGTGCCCCGAAGCGCTCTCATTAGCACGGTGTTGAAAAACGGTTGGCGGGAATTCAGCAGCCTCCGAACCAGCCCCGTGTCGAATTCGGCTCTGGCTTCGAATGCCGTAGGGCGGCTGCTGAGGAGCCGTTTTTCAGCACCCTGTTAGAGCCCGAGTTGGGCGGGTTTTGAGGTGCACTGGCTCTAGATGGGGCTCGTCACGAGGCAGCGGCCCCTGACCGGCAGCCCCTTCGCAGGACACCGTAGCTGAATCCGAAGCCAATCACCCGGTCGTGCGCGTGGACCTTCCCCCTGACCCAGGGCAGGCCACAGGCGCAGCACTAGAGGACGGGACGGCGCTGGACCCGCATTGCGACCTCCCCAAGGGGCAGCACCTCCCGCCCTTCGCGGGGTGACCCGGTTGGACCGACCAGTGAGACTTCGGGGCGGCCTCAACGCAACTTGTGGACCGTAGGCCCCCTCAGACCCTCGCCCGGTGGTCTGCCACCATCGGTGCCAGTCAGGCGGCCTGGTATACCTGGGCAACCTTGAATCCTGAGGCGATCACCTGGTGGACCGGCAGGCGCCTGATGGCCCTAAGGCACTTCGCTGACTTCTGGAGGGGCCAACAGATGACGCTGGCAATACTGCGCCGAGCCCTCCGACTCCGCGCCCGGCCCGCGGCCCGGTGAGCCCGGCCGCGGCCCTGGAGCTGCGCTCGCTCTGCAAGCGCTTCGGGCCCAAGGAGGTGGTCACCGACCTGAGCTTTCGGGTGGAGCCCGGGGAGGTGTTCGGCTTTCTCGGCCCCAACGGTGCCGGCAAGACCACCACCATGCGCATGGTGCTGGGGCTGATCCGGCCCAGTGCCGGCAAGCTCCTGGTCCTGGGCGAGGAGATGCCGGCTGGCGGGCGGAGGGTACTGCCACAGGTGGGACCGCTGGTGGAGACACCAGCCCTCTATCCGAACCTCTCCGGCCGTGACAACCTGGCTGTGTTCGGCGCTGAGCTCGGGGGCGTTCCCTGGTCTCGGGTCGACGAACTCCTCGCCCTGGTCGGTCTGGGCGATCGCGGCCGAGACCGCGTGGCCCGGTACTCCCTGGGGATGCGTCAGCGGTTGGGACTCGCGGTGGCTCTCCTGCACCGCCCCCGGCTCCTGCTCCTGGACGAACCGGCAAACGGCCTCGACCCGGCCGGCATCCGCGAGATCCGATCGCTGCTGAGGAACCTCAGCAGCGCCGGCACCACCGTGTTCATCTCCAGCCACGTCCTGGGAGAGGTGGAGCGGGTGTGCGACAGGGTGGCGATCCTCCGCCGGGGTCGGCTCGCCTATCTCGGGGACCTCTCCTCACTCCGGGCTTCGACCGGTACCTTCCTGGTCCGGATCGAACGTGCCGACGAGGCGCTCCAGTGGCTCCGGGCCCAACCGTGGGGCGGATCCGCCCAGGCCGGCCCGGATGGAACGGTTGAGGTGTTGTCCCCCACCGGCCGAGGTCGGGACCTTAACCGCGCCCTTATGGGCGCCGGCTTCTTCGCTGACTCACTGGTTCCCTGCGAGCGGGACCTCGAGGAGGCCTTCCTGCAGCTGACTGAGGAGGAGCGGTGATGCCCTTGCCGGACGCAGCGCCGGCGCGAGCAGGGCTGAAGGCCGCCGTTTTTGCCGAGCTCGCCAAACTGCGTCGACAGCGCCCGACCTGGATTCTGGCCGGCGCTGTGTACCTCCTGCTGGGCCTGGTCCTGTTCGCCCTCACCCAGGACCCCCTGGTGGCATCAACGATCGGGCAGCGTCCCCTCACGGCCCTGGAGCAGATGCTCCCCAGCGTCCAGTTCGTGTTCTCCGCCGGGGTGGGGCTGATCATGCTGACCACCGGGAGTCGACTGGTGGGTATCGAGTACTCCCTGGGCACCATCCGGATCATCGTGGGACGCGGGACCGGCCGAGCGCAGCTGGTCCTGGCCAAGCTGCTGGCCACGCTTCTCACCGGTGCCGGCCTCCTACTCGGCTATTGCCTCCTGGCATCCCTAGGGCTCAGCCTGATCGCCCTGCACTTCACCGGGTCGCTGGCTCCGATGGGGAGGCTGCCCATGGTCGGCTGGCGGGACCTCGTCCTGGCGGTCGCCAGCTGTGCCATCAGCGCCACCGCCTGCGCCGCGGTGGGGGTGGGGCTGGCGGCGGCAACCCGCTCCCTCACCGCGGGGATCGTCCTCAGCATCCTGTTCTTCCCCCTGGACAACGCCCTCGCCCTGGCTTTCCGCGGCCTCTTCCAGCTCAATCACCTGCACCTCTGGCAGGCCCTAAGCGCGGCCCTCCTCGGCCCCACCCTCAACCGGCTGCCGGAGGTGCTGGCGGGGCAGGGGGCGGCGGTGAGTCAGGCCCTGCCCCAGCCGCTGCTCCAACTGCCCCAACTGGCGGCCCTAGGGGTGGTGGCGGCTTGGACAGTGGGGCTCCTGGCGCTGGCCCTGCTGACGTCAGTCCGTGGTGACATCCTGGATTGAGGGGCCGTCGGGGACACTAACCTGCGGTCAGCGACCCAGCTCGGCAGGTACGGCCTACGACTCAGACGAAGGCTCAGGAGACCCAGCGCCAGGGACCGAGAGGCGCGACCGCGTTGCAGGAGGCAGCTGTCGCGCAGATCATGCGGCCCGTCGTCCCGAGATACGAACGGTGGCACTTCAAGGCGAATCCGGCCAAATCACCCGTGGGCGCTCCGGGTTCGAGATCGCCGGGGTACCTTTCCGAGCCACTCCCCAGGAACTGTGGTCGGCGATGGTGCAGCGCTCCGGGGCAGCCCGGGTCAGGCGTAACAGCGGTGCAGCCACCAGTACACGAGCCCGCACAGCGCCAGAGCGGCAACTGCGAAGATCGCCAGCTCCGCCCACTGGAACGGCCAGAACCGGCTGCTGGGCTGATAGACCACCAGAGTGTGGTAGGTCGCCTGCGAAAGCCTGGCGAGGCAGTCATGGTGGATCCGGACCATCTCTGCCAGGGTCGGCGGCACCTTGGTCTCGGCGAGCTGGCCGTAGCCGGGGCATGCCTGGAGCAGCTCTCGGGCGCTCAAGGTTGCCCCCGAGCTATTGACCACCGATGTCTGGTAGACCCAGGAGTTGGGCATTAGCACAGCAGGAGGCAGGAGAGAGGTCGTCCCCGGCGATGGCGACACGCTGAGGGTACCGAAACCCGTCTTCGCGAGGGAGAGGGACTCGTGCAGTGGGGGCGCCAGGATCGGGCGGACCCAGTTGGTGACGGCGATTCGAGCTGCCAGAAACCCCGCAAGGGTGGCCGCCATCGCGGTCACCGTTCTCCGCAGCAGCGTGCCGGCTGCAACTCCCAGCGCGAAGGCGAACACCGCATAGCCCACGAGTACGACCCCGTGGAAGCCAAAGTCCACGGGTGAGAAACCGTTCCGCGCGCCCGCGTCCAGCGGCGCCTGCCACCAGTCGACCATCCAGACGAGCAGCGCGCTCATGACCACGGCAGTCGCGCCGACCAGCCCGAGCTTGACTGAGAGCCACCGACGGTGGGTGACGCTCTGGGTCCAGGCCAGCCGGAAGGTTCCCGACTCAAGCTCGCCCGCAAGGAGCGGAGCCCCAAAGAACAGGCCGACCAGCACTGGAGCAACGAGCGCGAACATGTCGACCAGGGTCGCCAGCCCCGGATCCACTTGCGCCACCGGGTTGGTCGCAGTGGCGCAGTCACGCGCCGCGCTGCAGGCGCGCTGAAAGGCGTCGTTCACCTGAGCCAGTTGCGGCTCTGTGAGGGCGAGCACCACCGCCAGCACCGCCAGGCAGCCGGCCCCGATCGCCGCCTCGGTGCGGAGCTGGCGCAACGCGGTGCGGATCATTGGCGGAGCTCCAGCCTCGGGCGCGGGCCGAGAGCGGGGGTATGGGCCATGTAGGCGAGGACGAGGTCCTCGAGGCCGATCTTTTCCACCGACCACTTGGGGTCCAGGATCGGTTGGGACGTGCGGACGATGAAGGTGCTCTGTCGCTCGGTGTGGCTTTCGCTGACCACGGACTGGCCGGAGGGGACGGCGTGCCGATCGTGACGCGGACCGGTCAGGCGGAGATGGGTGGAGAGTAGGTTGTCGATCTCTCCGGCGATCTGGACCCTCGAGCCCACCAGCACCACCAGGTAGTCACAAACCCTCTCCAGATCGGCCACCAGGTGGGAGGAGAGGATGACGCTGGCACCATCCTCGGCGACGACTTCCATCAGGCCCTGCAGGAACTCCCGCCGTGCCAGCGGGTCCAGGTTCGCCACCGGCTCGTCGAGCACCAGCAGCTCGGGGCGCTTGGCGACCGCCAGGGTGAGCGCCAGCTGGGCTCGCTGTCCCCCAGAGAGGTTGCCGACTCGCTGTCGCGGGTCCAAGCCCAGGCGCGCCACTCGCTGTTCCGCGGCCGCGCCGTCCCAGGCGGGGTTCATCCAGGCGCCGAACCGCAGGTGATCGCGGACCGACATCCCCACGTAGGTCGGAGTGTCCTGAGCGACGAACCCCACCCGGGCGAGCTGCCCGGGGGTGCTGCCAGGCGCTCCGCCGAGCACCATGAGCGCCCCGCACGTCGGCCTGAGCAGCCCAACGGCCAGGTGAAGCAGGGTGGTCTTGCCAGCACCGTTCGGCCCCACCAGCCCAACAACCTTGCCGGTGGGGATGGAGAGATCGCAATCCGAGAGGGCCCAGGTCCGCCCGTAGCGCTTTCCGAGCCCTGTCGCCTCAAGGGCTGCGGTCAAGCTACCTCCTCCCTGGACGACGACCGAAAGACGTCTCGAAAGAGGTCCTCGATGCTCTCCTCGTCGAGCCCGGCATCCCGCGCCTTGGTGAGCCAGCGCTTGAGGTCCTGGCGGAGAGGTCCGTGGGCCGCCAGCGACTCGTCAGCCAGGCTCTTGGTGACGAAGGTTCCGATCCCCGGCCGGGCCGCGGCCAGACCGAGGTGCTCTAGCTCCTTGTACGCCTTCAGCACCGTGTTCGGGTTGATCGCCAGGGCGGCAACCACCTCCTTCACCGTGGGCAGCTGGTCGCCAGCCTCCAGAAGACCGAGGCGCAAGGCGCGCCGGACCTGTTGAACCACCTGTTGGTAGGGCGGGACCCCGGACCGCAGGTCAAGATGAAACTCGATCACGGTAAGCTCCAGTTATCTATTGACCTAGTTAGCCTAGTACTATAGGTATGACGTGTCAAGCCCGGGGCGAACTCGGTGGGATGCTCTGGACGGGGGGGCCCGTGGCTGCGGGCCCGCGCCCCCAAGAGCGGGTCGCTCACCTTCGCCATAGGCAGTCCCCTCCAGAGTCGCTTGCCGGGAATGGGCCTCGGGCCCTGTGCTCCGAGGAACCCGGCGACGACCAGCGACCTGGGGCAGACCGAGTTGCAAAAGGGCAACGGCGCTTGACGCCGGCCGGTGGCCCTGGTATACCTGGCTCACCTTGAACGCGATGCAGCGCACCGTGGCGGCCCTCGAGAGCCCGATGGCTCTAGTACTCCTAATTACCGGAGGGGCAGCCAGCTAGCGTCTGCGCGTCAGCACTGAGCTTGCAGCCCCCCGGAGGCCCCGGGGGGCTTTTTTTATACCCGTGAGGAGGAATCGATATGCCAGAACGACAGGATCAGGGACCAAGGGCGGAGAGCTTTCCCGACGACATCGCGCTCAGTGAGGCCGGGCGCAACTGGGTGCGCCGCCGCCACGCTGCCGAGCCCTCCCATGAGGTGCGCCGGCTGGCCGCCGACGCCGCAGTCACGGCCTCCATCGCCAGCGCCTACGGCACCGACTGGTAGCCGAAATGTCCACCTTCCCCGCCTTCCGCCCGGACCGCCAGAGCCAGCTGGAGCTGGAGGTGGTCCCCGCTCGCAGCGGCGCCGAGGTGCTGCTCTCGGCGCTGGTGGGGCAGGGTGTCGACACCGTATTCGGAATCCCCGGTGGCGCCAACCTCCCGATCTATCGCCATCTCCCCCAGTTCCCCATCCGCCACGTGCTGGTGCGGCACGAGCAGGGGGCGGCGCACATGGCGGACGGGTACGCCAGGGCGAGCGGCAGGGTGGGCGTCTGCCTCGCCACCTCCGGCCCCGGCGCCCTCAACCTGGTCACCGGCCTGGCGACGGCCCACTTCGACTCGGTTCCGGTGGTGGCCCTCACGGGCCAGGTCGCCTCCCCGACCATCGGCACGGACGCCTTCCAGGAGTCCGACGTGATCGGTTCCTGCCTCTCGGTGACCAAGCACAGCTACCAGCTGCGCGACCCCGGGGAGATCGAGGAGGTGGTGGCCGAGGCCTTTCATGTCGCCCGGACCGGACGCCCGGGAGCGGTCCTGATCGACATCCCCAAGGATGTGCAGCAGGCCCACCTCGGGGATGACCGGCCACTGAGGCGCATTCGGAAGCACGCCGCTCCGGCCCCGGCACCGCAGGAGCAGATCGAGGCTGCCGCCGGTTACCTCTCGCGGGCCCGCCGCCCGGTGATCCTGGCGGGCCGGGGGGCGGCCATAGCCGGCGCCCAGGAGGCGCTCCTCAAGCTGGCTTCGAAGCTGGATGCACCAGTCGGCACCACCCTGCTCGGCACCGGGGTCTTCCCCAACCCCCACCCACTGGGCCTGGGTCTGGTGGGCTTCATGGGCACCGGCTATTGCAACCGGGCGGTCACCGACTGCGACGTGCTGCTGATGGTGGGGATGCGCGCCGACGACCGCGTCACCTGCCGGCTGGACGGCTTCGCCCCTCGGGCCGAGCACATCATCCATGTGAACATCGACCCTGCCGAACTGGGGAAGACGGTGGCGGCGGACTGTCCCATCGTCGGCGACGCCCGCGACGTCCTGGAGCGGCTGGAAGCTAAGGTGGGGCCGGGCTCCCGCCCAGAGTGGCGAGAGCAGGTGGACAGCTGGCGGCGCCAGCACCCGCTGCGCCACCCCCACAACGGCAGGCTGCAGCCCCAGGAGGTCCTGCGCGCCTACTACGCTCGCCGTCGCCCCGCCGACATCACGGTCGCTGACGTGGGTCTCAACCAGATGTGGGCGGCCACCGGTTGGAGCGGGGGCGAGTCCGGGCTGTTCCTCAACTCAGGTGGCCAGGGGACGATGGGCTTCGCCCTCCCCGCCGCCATCGGCGCCCAGGCCGCCGCCCCTGACAGCCGGGTCTTCGCCATCTGCGGTGAGGGCGGGCTGGTGATGACCGTGCAGGAGCTGGCGACCGCCGTGGAGGCCGACCTCGCGGTCAAGGTGCTCATCCTCAACAACCGCCAGCTGGGGATGGTCCGCCAGTTCCAGGACGACTTCTACGGCGGGGTCCGCTCGCAGGTGGACCACACCGTGACCCCGGACTTCCCGACCCTGGCCCGGGCCTTCGGGTGCTACGGGGAGGCGGTGGAAGAGCTCGCCGAGGTCGGGCCGGCGCTGGACCGGGCGATCGCCCACCCCGGGCCGGCGGTCCTGGAGTTCCGCATCGACCCGGAGGCGGGGATCTTCCCCATCGTGCCTCTGGGCGGCGCCCTCTCGGAGTTTGTCGAGTGCCCTTACCCGTGAGCACGCCGGCGAGCTCCGCCCGGCTCCTTCTGGTCCGGGTGGAGGACCGGCCGGGGATTCTGCAGCGGGTCACCAACTGCGTCAGCCGCCGGGGGCACCAGCTCCTCTCCTGCGCCGTGGCCGCGGGGCCCGAGGAGGGCGAGCTGCGGCTCTGGCTCCGTGTCCACACCGGGATCCAGCCGCCGGAGCAGGCGGCCCTGCAGCTGCGCAAGCTCATCGACGTGGTGGCGGTGGAGGACCTCACGGAGAGCGGGGTCAGGGAGTGGACAGTCGGCCTCTTCGAGTTCTTGGCCCCCCTCGCGAGGGAGCTGGAGACCGAGCTTGAGAGGTGGGGCGCGCAGGTGGTGGAGCGCACTCCGGAACGGCTGGTCGCGGCTCTCGGCGGCCCACCCGCCTCGCTGGATGCGGCCAGGACCGAACTCGCCGGCTTGGGCCTCAGGGACTTCGCCCGTAGCCGCCCCATCGCACTTCAGCCCTTTGTGCCCCAGGAGGCTTGACCAGATGCAGATCTTCTACGACCAGGACGCGGACCCCGGCCAGCTGGCCGGAGCCGAGGTGGCCATCCTCGGCTACGGCAGCCAGGGACACGCCCACGCCCAGAACCTCCGGGACAGCGGGTATTCAGTTCGGGTGGGTCTTCCCCCGGGCAGCCGGAGCCGGGTGCGGGCTGCGGCCGACGGCTTCCAGGTGCTGCCCCCGGACGAGGCGGCCAGGGGCGCCGACGTCGTGATGGTGCTGGTGCCGGACCACGACCAGGCCCAGCTGTTCCGGGACGGCCTGGCAGCCGCCCTCAAGCCGGGATGCCTTCTGCTCTTCGCCCACGGCTTCGCCATCCATTACGGGACGGTGGTGCCGCCCGCGGAGTGCGATGTGGCCATGGTCGCGCCCAAGGCGCCGGGGCACATGGTGCGCTCCTGCTTCCGCGAGGAGATCGGCTGCCCGGCACTGGTGGCCGTGCACCAGGACCGCAGCGGAAAGGCGCTGGCGCGGGCCCTGGCCTATGCCCGGGGGATCGGCGCCACCAGGGCCGGGGTCCTGCTGACCTCCTTCCGCGAGGAGACCGAGACCGACCTTTTCGGGGAGCAGGCCGTGCTCTGCGGGGGGGTCTCGGCGCTGGTCAAGGCGGGCTTCGAGACCCTGACCGAGGCGGGCTACCAGCCCGAGCTGGCCTACTTCGAGTGCCTCCACGAGCTGAAGCTGATCGTCGACCTGATGTACCAGGGCGGGCTCTCGCTGATGCGCTACAGCGTCAGCGACACCGCGGAGTTCGGCGACTACCAGAGCGGCGAGTTCCTCATCGACCAGAGCGTGCGCCAGCGGATGCGCCAGGTGCTGCAGCAGATCCAGGACGGCAGCTTCGCCGAGCGCTGGATCGACGAGAACCGCTCAGGACGCCGGGGCTTCCTCGAGCGCCGGGAGCGGGAGTCCCAACACCCCATTGAGGAAGTCGGGGCCCGGTTGCGCAGCCAGATGAGCTGGATCCGGCCCGTGGCCGAGGTCCCGACTCCGGCGGGAGAGCGGGCGTGAGCGGCCGGGAGCCTGCCGCATCCGGGGCGGTGCCCCCAGCGAACGTCGTCGAGTTCTTCGACACCACCTTGAGGGACGGGGAGCAATCGCCCGGGTTCAGCCTCAGCCCGGCAGCCAAGCTCCAGGTGGCCCGCCAGCTGGCCCGGCTCCGGGTGGATGTGATCGAGGCCGGCTTCCCGGCCTCGTCGCCCGGCGACCTGGAGGCGGTGCGAACCATCGCCCGCCAGGTGGAGGGGCCGGCGATCACCGGCCTGGCAAGGGCGGTGCCGGGAGACATCGAGGCGGTCCACGAGGCGGTGCGGGATGCCCCGCGCCACCTGATCCACGTCTTCATCGGGGTCTCCGACGTCCACATCACTCAGAAGCTGGGGTTGGACCGGTCGGAGGTGCTGCGAAGGACCAGGGATGCGGTGGCCCTCGCCCGCTCCCTCTGCGAGACGGTCCAGTTCTCGCCCGAGGACGCCGGTCGGGCGGACCGCGACTACCTCTGCGAGGTTGTCCAGGTGGCGGTGGACCAGGGCGCCAGCGTGATCAACCTCCCCGACACCACCGGGTACTGCCTCCCGGCGGAGTTCTCCGACCTGGTGGCCGGGGTGCGGTCGCAGGTGCGGGGGATGGACCGGGTGCTGGTCAGCGTCCACTGCCACGATGACCTCGGGCTGGCCACCGCCAACTCGCTGGCGGGGATCGCGGCCGGTGCCCGGCGTGTGGAGGGCTGCATCAACGGCATCGGGGAGCGCGCCGGCAACGCCGCTCTGGAGGAGGTCCTCATGGCGCTGCGGGTGCGCCGCCCGGCGCTGGGCCTGGACGATCACCTGGATGCCCGGGAGCTGGTCCCCACCTCGCGGCTGATCGCCGAGCTCACCGGGACCCCGGTTCCCCCCAACAAGCCGGTGGTGGGCGGCAACGCCTTCGCCCACGCCTCCGGGGTGCACCAGCACGGCGTGCTCAAGGACCGCCGCACCTACGAGATCATCTCGGCCGAGGACGTGGGCGCCGACCCATCGCAGATCGTCCTCACCGCCCGCTCCGGCCGGCACGCCCTGGTGCACCGCCTCCAGCTCATCGGGGTGGAGCTGCCCAAGGCCGCTCTCCCCGCGGTCTGGGAACGCTTCCTGGAGGTGGCGGACGGCAGCAAGCAGGTCGAGGACGAGGCGCTGATCCGGATCGTGGGCGAGGTTGGCGGCATCCAGACCGGGACGGCGCCGTGACCTCCACTGCGAGGCGCTTCCGGCTGGCGGTCCTGCCGGGAGACGGCGTCGGCCCCGAGGTGACCGGCGCCGCCGTGGACGTGCTGGCGGCGGCCCTCGCGGGGAGCGGCCTCGAGCTGGAGCCGACCTACCACCCCATCGGAGGAGCGGCCATCGACCAGGGTATGGAGCCGCTTCCCCCGGCCACCCTCAAGGCCGCTTCCCAGGCTGATGCCGTGTTCCTGGGAGCGGTGGGCGGACCACGGTGGGACTCCGGCCCGGTGCGGCCCGAGGCCGGACTCCTGCAACTCCGGCGGCAGCTTGGGGCCTTCGCCAACGTCCGGCCGGTCAGGGTCCTCGCGGGGCTCGAGGAGCTGAGCCCCCTCCGTCCCGAGCGGGTCCGGGGAGCCGACATCCTGTTCGTGCGCGAGCTCACCGGGGGGGCGTACTTCGGCCGCCCCCAGGGTCAGGCCGGAGCCGCCCCGTCCCGGCGGGCGGTGGACACCACGGAGTACTCGGAGAAGGAGATCACCCGAGTCCTGGAGGTGGCGTTCCGGATGGCGGGGGAGCGTTCCCGCCGGGTGACGTCCGTGGACAAGGCCAATGTGCTGGCCACCTCCCGCCTCTGGCGCGAGGTGGCGGTGGAGGTTGGCAGGAGGCACCCCGAGTACCAGCTGGAGCACTGCTTGGTGGACAGCTTCGCCCTCCGGCTGCTCCTCCGGCCCACGGACTTCGACGTCGTGGTGACAGAGAACCTCTTCGGGGACATCCTGACCGACGAGGCCGCCGCCCTCCCCGGGACTTTGGGGATGCTGCCCTCGGCCAGCGGGGGCGGGGAGGGGCCGTGGCTCTTCGAGCCGGTGCATGGCTCCGCCCCCGACATCGCCGGACGGGGGATCGCCAACCCCCTGGGCGCGATCCTCGCCGTCTCCATGCTGCTGCGCCTCTCCCTCGGCCGGCCTGACCTGGCGGTGGCGGTGGAGGAGGCCGTGGCCGGAGCGGTGCGTGACCGCTGCCTCACCCCCGACCTCGGGGGCAGCGCCAGCACCTCCGAGGTCGCGGAGCGGGTGGCGGGCCGGCTGGCGGTTCGGTTGTGAGCCGCCCCGCCGGGCCCACGGCTCCCGTCCTCTACGACACCACCTTGCGGGACGGCATGCAGGGATTCGGGCTCCAGCTCAGCGTGGACCAGAAGATCTGGCTCGCGCGCCGGCTGGACCGGCTGGGGGTGGCCTACGTGGAGGCCGGCTGGCCGGGGGCCAACCCCCGGGACACTCAGGTCTTCCAGCGGCTGGCCCGCTCGCCCCTCACCCGGAGCCGGCTGGTGGCATTCGGCTCCACCCGCCGGCCGGGCGTGGCGGCCGCCGACGACCCCTCCCTGGCGACCACCCTCGCCGCCGGCACCCCGGCCGTGGCCCTGGTGGGCAAGGCCTCCCTCTGGCAGGTGGAGCAGGTTCTGCACTGCTCGGCGGAGGAGAACCTAATGATGATCGCCGAGTCGGTGGAGCTGGCGGTGGACCGGGGCCGGGAGGTGGTCTTCGACGCCGAGCACTTCTTCGACGGGTACCGAGCCGATTCCCGGTACGCCATGGAAGCGCTGGCCGCCGCGGCCGGTGCCGGCGCCCGCTGGCTCACTCTCTGCGACACCAACGGGGGCTGCCTGCCCGGGCCGATTGCCGGGGCGGTGGCTGAGGTGGTGGCACGCTTCGGGCCGGTGGTGGGTATCCACTGCCACAACGACTCCGGCCTGGCGGTGGCAGCGTCGCTGGCGGCGGTCGAGGCGGGCGCGGGCATGGTCCAGGGGACGGTGAACGGCTGCGGTGAGCGCTGTGGCAACGCCGATCTGCCGGTGGTGGCGGCCAACCTCCAGCTCAAGCTGGGGCGGAGGGTGCTCGCCCCCGGAAGGCTGCGCGAGCTCACCCAGCTCTCGCAGCAGTTCGACTCGCTGGCGAACCGGGCCCCCGACCCCGGGCGTCCCTACCTGGGGGCGGCCGCCTTTCTCCACAAGGGGGGGCTGCACGCCCACGGCATGAGCCGCCACCCGGACGCCTACCAGCACGTGGACCCGACTCTGGTGGGCAACCGGACCCGGACGGTGGTCTCAGACCAGAGCGGGGCCAACAACGTGGCTGCCAAGCTGGCCGAGCTGCAGCTGCCTCTCCTCGCCCCAGGCCCTCGCCAGCGGCTGGTGGCCCGGCTCAAGGGCATGGAGCAGGAGGGGTGGGCCTTCGAGGACGCCGACGCCTCGTTCGAGCTGTTGGCCCGCCGCGAGCTGGGAGAGGACCCACCACCCTTCGCCCTCCTTGACTCCCTGGTGGTGGCGAGCGGTGGCGGGCCGACCGGGGAGCGGAAGGTCCAGGCGAGCGTGAAGGTTGAGGTCCGTGGGGTGGTGGTCCACACCGCGGCCGAGGGCCTCGGCCCGGTGGCGGCCCTGGACTCGGCGCTGCGCCGCGCCCTTGTTCCCCACTTTCCCGAGCTGGCCCAGGTGGAGCTGGTCGACTACCGCGTGCGGGTGATCGACGGCGACCGGGGCACTGGGGCCACCGTCCGGGTGGGGGTGGACTCGTCCGACGGCCGCCGCCGCTGGACGACGGTCGGCTGCTCTGCCAACATCCTGGAGGCCTCCTGCGAGGCTTTGATCGACAGCTACGAGTGGGCGGTCCGCCATTCCCGGGTGCGGGCGCCCCAGTCCAGCACCGCCTGATGGAGGTACCGCCCTTGGAGGCCCAGCGCACCGCCTATCACAAGATCTGGGAGGCCCACCATGTGGCCGGGGACCCCCTCCAGCGGATGCTGATGTATGTCGACCTGCACCTGGTGCACGAGGTCACCTCTCCCCAGGCCTTCTCCGGGCTTCGGGCCGCTGGGCGACGGGTGCGCCGCCCCGACCTCACCCTGGCGGTGATGGACCACCTGGTCCCAACCTGGGAGCGCACCAGGGAGACCCCGGACCCGGTGGGTAGGGAGCAGCTGCGCCAGCTCTCGGAGAACTGCGCCGCGGCCGGTATCCCGCTCCTGGACCTCTACCACCGCCGCCAGGGGATAGTTCACGTGGTGGGCCCGGAGCTGGGCCTGACCCAGCCGGGGATGACCGTGGTCTGTGGCGACTCCCACACCTCCACCCACGGCGCGTTTGGCGCGCTGGCATTCGGGATCGGCACGACCGAGGTTGAGCAGGTGCTGGCCTCGCAGTGCCTCTGGCAGGCCCCCGCCCCCACCCTGGAGGTGCGTGTGGAGGGCCAGCTGGGCCAGGGCGTGACCGCCAAGGACCTGGCCCTGGGGATCATCCGGAAGATCGGGGTGGCGGGCGGCCAGGGCTCGATAGTCGAGTACTCGGGCGACACGGTGCGTGGGCTCTCCATGGAGGGGCGGATGACCGTCTGCAACATGACCATCGAGGCTGGCGCCCGGGCTGGGCTGATCTCCCCCGACCAGACCACCGTCGCCTACCTGGAGGGCCGACCCGCCGCTCCCCGCGGAAAGGAGTTCGCCGTCGCCGCGGAGCGCTGGCTCAGCTTCGCCTCCGACCCGGAGGCGGTCTTTGACCGCCGGGTCCACATCGACGCGACCCAGCTGGCGCCGTTCGTGACCTGGGGGACCAACCCCTCCATGTCCGTCCCGGTGGGGGCGCGGATCCCGGAGCTGGCGCAGCTTCCCTCGGGGAGCGCCCGGGAGGCGGCGCGGCGGGCGCTGGATTACATGGGGCTGGAGGAGGGCACGGCGATCGAGGACATCCCCTTGGACCGGGTGTTCATCGGCTCCTGCACCAACGGCCGGCTGGAGGACCTGCGCGCCGCGGCCGCCATCGCCGCCGGCCGCCGGGTGAGCCCCAGAGTCCGGGCCATGGTGGTGCCGGGATCGGGAGCGGTGAAGCGGGCGGCCGAGGAGGAGGGGCTGGACCGGATCTTCCGCGATGCCGGCTTCGAGTGGTTGGAGGCCGGCTGCTCCATGTGCCTCGGGATGAACCCGGACATCCTCGCCCCCGGTGAGCGATGCGCCTCCACCTCCAACCGCAACTTCGAAGGTCGGCAGGGGGCAGGGGGGCGCACCCATCTCGTGAGCCCCGCGATGGCCGCCGCCGCCGCCGTGCTGGGCCACTTCGCCGACGTTCGCCAGCTGGAGCCGGCGGACCTCGGCTCCGCGGCGCTGGGGCGCTGAGGTGGAGGCCTTCAGCGAGGTGGAGGGGCTGGTGGCCACCCTCTCCCGAGACGACGTCGACACCGACCAGATCATCCCCAAGCAGTTTCTGAAGCGCACCGGACGCGAAGGGTACGGGGAGGCCTGCTTCTTCGACTGGCGCTACGACGCCGACGGCCACGAACGCCCCGAGTTCGAGCTCAACCACCCCGCCTACCGGGGGGCCGAGATCCTGCTGGCGGGGCGCAACTTCGGCTGTGGCTCCTCGCGCGAGCATGCGGTCTGGGCGCTTTCCCAGATGGGCTTCCGAGTGGTGGTGGCGCCCACCTTCGCCGACATCTTCCGCACCAACGCCCTCCAGAACGGCCTCCTGCCACTGGCCCTGGACGACTCCACCTGCGCCGACCTCCAGCAGCGCGCCGGCCGGCGCGACGGATACCGGCTGACCGTGGACCTCGGGGCCCAGGAGGTCCGTGACCGGGAGGGTAGGAGAGCCGCCTTCCATCTGGATCCGTTCTGGCGGGAGTGCCTCCTGGCGGGGCTGGACCCGCTGGGCATGGCGCTGCGGGAGGAGGAGGCCATCTCCGCGTTCGAGAGGGCGCGATCGCCGCTGCTGCCCACCACCCGGCACCGGTGGGAGTAGGGGGGCACTCGGCGGAGGTCCTGGAGGTCCTCTACCAGGGCGAGCCGGGCGCCTACTCCGAGGAGGCGGCACAGCGGCTCTTCCCAGCTATCCCGGCGACCGGCAGCCCCACCTTCGCCGCCGCCTTCGCCGGCCTTCGGGCCGGCCGGGCGGCGGTGCTGCCGGTGGAGAACAGCCTCGGGGGAGTGGTTCAGGAGGTATCCGACCTGCTCTGGGGACACCCCGAGGTGGTGGTCCTCGGCGAGCACGTCCTGCCCGTCCGACATCAGCTGCTGACGGCAAGCCAGGCGCCGGTGCGCCGCGCCCTCTCCCACCCCCAGGCGCTGGCTCAGTGCGCCGGGTTCCTGGCGGCCCGGGGGATCGAGCCGGTGCCCTACCCCGACACCGCCGGTGCGGCCCGCTGGGTCTCCCAGCACCGGCTGCCGGGAGAGGCGGCCATCGCCAGCGCGGCCGCCGCCGCTCGCTACGGCCTCCGGGTGGCCGCCGAGGACATCGCCGACCGGACCAGCAACCGCACCAGGTTTCTCGTGTGCGCTCCGGGCTCCCTGCGGCTCATTCCCGCCGCTCACCCGTCCAAGATCTCCTTAGGGTTCGTGACCGCCCACCGTCCCGGGGCGCTGGCCGCGGTCCTCCTGGAGTGCTCACAGAGGGGACTGAACCTGAGCCGGCTGGACTCCCGGCCCATCCCCGACCTCCCCTTCGAGTACCGCTTCTACGCGGACCTGGAGCTGGATCCCGGCGAGGACTGCTCTCAGCTCCTGAGCGCGCTGGAGGGGATCACCTCGGAGCTCAGGGTTTTCGGCCTCTACGATCGGGCGCTCACGCCCTGATTCCCCTCGGAGGGCCGGCGCGAGCGGTCAGCCGACCAGCTCTCCCACCGACCCGGCCAGGAGGCGAAGGTCCGAGAGCTGGTGCCGCTCGATGGCCCGGTGGGTGTGGCGCTCGATGTCCCGGATCTTGAGGATCTCGATGGGGGTGATCAGGGTGAGGGCCACCCCCTCGCGACCGGCCCTGGCCGTCCGTCCCACCCGGTGGACGTAGTCCTCCGGGCTGGCGGGTGCGTCGTAGTTGATCACGTGACTGATGTCCTCGATGTCCAAGCCGCGGGCGGCCACGTCGGTGGCGATGAGGAAGCGCACCTTGGAATTCCGGAAGCGCTCCAGCGCCAGGTCCCGGTCCCGCTGGCTGAGGTCCCCGTGG
>JAJYXT010000063.1 GCA_021801645.1 bacterium | reverse complement strand
GCTTCGCCCACCAGCTGCGGAAATCGCGCTCCGCCTCGTCGTACACGGAGTCCTCCCTGATGCGGGCCTGCTCGGTAAAGCCGCTGGGCGGCTCGACCTGCCGGCCCACCTCGAAGAGGGCGTCCACCCCCAGCTCGGGGGCCGGCGGTGCTGGCCGCCCGGTCACCGCGGGCTCCTCCGGCGGGCAAAGGCAGCGCCTGGGGCGCTCATGCCGGACACCCCGGCGCCATCTCGGGGGACCCCGGCGCCGCGACTTCCGGAAGGCTCCAGCGGAGATGGCGCTTCATGCGGTACCCGTCCTGGCCAGCCCCGGACCGCGCCGGGAGAGGGGCCGGGCCCCGCGCCGGGCCAGCCAGGCCTGCAGCTGTGGCGCCGGGAGGGGCCTGGACAGGTGGTACCCCTGAACCTGGTCGCAGCCGGCGTCGTCGGCCAGCTGGAGCGCCAGCGCGGTCTCGACCCCCTCGGCAACCACGGTGAGCCCGAACTCGTGCCCCAGCGAGACCAGCCAGGGCACCATGCTCCGGCCGCGATGGATGGCGTCGGCGCGCAGGAAGCTGCCGTCGATCTTCAGCTCGTCGAGGGGCAGGTCCTCGAGCACCTGGGGCGACGAGTACCCGGTGCCGAAGTCATCAACGGCGATCCTGACCCCCAGGTCCCGAAGGCTGCCGAGGACCCGAATCGCCACCTCCTTGTTGGATAGGGCGCAGGTTTCCGTGAGCTCGAGGATGAGGCGGTCAGGTTTGAGCTGGGCGTCCTCCAGCGCGGCGATCACCGTCGCGGCGAAGTCCGGATCGGTGACGTCACGGGCGCTGACGTTGACGGCGACGTCGAGGACCAAGCGCTTGGCCTGCCACTGGCGACACTGTTGCAGGGCGTCTCGAAGCACCAGAGAGGTGATGCCCCGGATGTCCCCGGTGGCTTCCGCCAGGGCGATGAACTCCGAGGGAGCAACGATGCCGCGCACGGGGTGCTGCCACCTGACGAGAGCCTCGACGGAGGTCACCGCCCCTGTCGAGAGCTCGACCTTGGGCTGGTAGTGGAGGAGCAGTTCCCTCTCGGCGATGGCCCGGCGCAGGTCGGGGGGGGTGATCCAGCCGTTCGAGGGCTCATAGACCTTGACCCCCGCTTGCTCGCGCTTGGCCTCGTACATGCTGGCGTCGGCGTTGTGCAGCAGCTCCGCCGCGTCCTGACCGTGGGCGGGGAAGACGGCGATGCCGATGCTGGCGTCGATGGTCACGCTCGCGTCGCCGAGCTCCAGGCGGTGGGTGAGCCGCTCCCCGATGCGCCGGGCGGCGGTGAGCACCCCCTGCACGCTGTGGCGGCCGCTCAGCACGACGGCGAACTCGTCGCCCCCGAGCCGGGCGACGAAGTCGCCATCGCGCACGGAGGCCAGGAGGTGGCTGCCGAACGCCACCAGGACTCGGTCCCCCTCCTGGTGGCCGTGGGTGTCGTTGATCTCCTTGAACCTGTTGAGGTCGATGAGGAGCAGGGCGAGGATGCGCCCCTCCGACCGGGCACGGTCGATCTCCGCCGTGAGGTGGTCATGGAACAGGGAGCGGTTGCAGAGCCCGGTGAGCGGGTCGTGGGTCGCCTGATGGTGGAGCTCGACCTGGCGTGCCCTGTCGAGCTCGCGGAGCCGGGTCGCCTCCAGCACCAGCCCGCCCTCGAGGGCCAGCTGACTGGCCAGCTCGAGCCGGCGGGCGCTGGAGCGCCGGGGCACCCGATCGCCGCAGACCAGCACCCCGGAGGCGCTGTCCTCGCCCACCAGCGGGATCACCGTGCCCGAGCTGAAGCCCAGCTGACGGAGCAGCCGGGCAGCATCCCCAAATTCGCCCTCGACGCTGTCCAGAGCCACCGGGGAGGCCAGCTGGGCCGGCCTGCGCAGGCCCTCGGGGCTCGAGCGCGGCACCGGCGAGGCCAGCTGGCCCGCGCCGGCGCGCGCCATCTCGATGAACTCGTCGCCGGAGCGAGAGACGCAGACCACGGCCTCGGGGGTCCCCATGGTTCGCCGGGCGATCTCGGCCAGCATGCTGGTGACCCGCTCCAGGCCGGGGTCGGCGAGCGCTTCCTTGAGCAGGTTGCGCATCAGGTCGGCGGTGGCCAGCCGCGCCTCCCTCGCCTCGGCGGCCTGGGCCCGCTCGATCATCTCACCCAGCATCGCCCCCGCGGCGGCGACCAGCCGGACCTGGTCGGTGCGGAAGGTGCGCGGCACCGCCGATTCGACGGTGAGCACCCCGCCAGGCGAGCTGGGCTTGCCCAGCGGCACGGCCAGGGCCGCGTGGATGTCGAAGGCCTTGGCCCACCACCCCCTGAGTCGGGCATCATGGCGGTTCTCGGCGATGATCGGGCGGCCCGCGGCGAAGGCGGCCTCCGCGACCGGGAAGGGCTCGGTGGCCAGCCGGAACCGAGACCACATCTCCGCATCCCGGGCGCCCTCGGCCAGGGTGGACATCTGGGGCACCAGTCGCCCGCCGTCCTCCAGGAAGATGCTGGCTCCGGTCGTCCCCACCTCGCGCGCCAGCCGCTGGCAGACCATCGCCAGCAGCTCGTTGAGGGAGCCGGAGTGCGACTCGGCGGACTCTATGAGCTCGAGCAACAGCTCGGCCTGCGCCTGCCCCCGCTTGGCCCGCTGCCAGGTCAAAAGCGAGGCCGCGGTCGCGGCGGCCCCGGCCACCAGCTCCTGCAGCAAGGGGTCGGGCGCGGGCTCTATGGTGAGGATCCCAATCGGCCGGCCCACCACCAGGGGATGGCACCAGATGGACTCGGCGACCAGCTCCCTGGCGAACCACCGTGCCTGCAGCTGGAGCTGGGCGGCCTCCACCACGACAGGCGTCCCTCCCCCCAG
This sequence comes from bacterium, assembly GCA_021801645.1. Classification (GTDB taxonomy): domain Bacteria; phylum Chloroflexota; class Dormibacteria; order Aeolococcales; family Bog-877; genus JAJYXT01. The sequence continues at coordinate 426 of JAJYXT010000063.1, read as the reverse complement.
GGCTAGGTCGAAGGGGGGGATGTCCTCGACGCTCCGGTGCGACCAGCGATAGGCGAGGTTGCGCACCTCGCCGGGATCGGCCGCGCTGCCCGAAACCGGTGCCACCAGCCGCGAGGAGGCGGTGTAGCGCCAGACCACAACTCGCCGGGCGCCCAGGGCCTGCGCCGCCAGGGCGCAGAATTGCCCCACCGCGGGCGCATCTGGATCTACCTTGGCCTCCACGGAGCCCAACACTGGAGCACCGCCATCGCCACCTCATGACGACTCGGAAACAAGTTGCCGCGGCAGCGCCGAGCCCCTCACCCGGCGGCCTTGAGGTGGTGGGGCGGAGGGGCTCTTCCTCTCCTCCCACCGCCCCCTCTCCGGCAGCCCGCCGGCGGCCGCCTTCCTGCGGCCTTGGGGCCGGCCACCTGCCGTCAGGCGGGC
>JAJYXT010000094.1 GCA_021801645.1 bacterium | reverse complement strand
GGATGAGTACCAGCACCGCCCCGGTCGTGGTGGAGTCGAGCGGCAACCAGGTCGCCGCGCGCGCGGGTCGTCGCGCCCGGGGCAGCTTCGCCGACCGCTTGGGCCTCGGCACCGTGATCTCGAACGCCATCGTTCGCACCACCAGGGCCCCCCCCTGCACGACCGGGGCAAGGTCATGGTCCGTCTGCTCCTGCTGCGGGCCGGCGGGGGGAGAGCTGCGCCGACGTCGAGCATCTGCGAGCCCAGCGGCCGCTGTTCCCCGACGTGTGCTCGGACTCCACCCTCTACCGCAGTGTTCGCCAGCTCAACCCAGGGGCGCTGGCGGCGGTCGAGGAGGCCGTGGCCCAGATCCCTGCCACGGTCTGGCGCCGACTGCCGAGCGTGTGGCGCAACGAGGGGGTCCTCGACTTCGACGCCTCGCTGGTCCAGATCCACTCGGCGAACAAGGAGCGCACCGCCCCCACCTACAAGGGCGGCTTCGGATTCCACCCCCTCTTCTGTTTCTATGACGGCACCGGGGACACCCTCAGCTCCATGCTCCGCCCCGGCAATGCCGGCGCCAACGAGGCCGAGGATGACCTTCAGCTGCTGGACTCGGCCATCGCCGCCATGCCAGCGGTGTTCCAAAGCGGCCACCACCGGGGTGACGATCCCCAGCCGGCCCGGCGGCAGCTGACCGCTCGGGCGGACTCCGCCGGCTGCACCGAGGACTTCGTTCGGGGTTGCCGGGAGCCCAACGCGGGGTTCAGCGTGGTGGCCCGATCCTGCCGCCAGATTCACGCCGCCATCTCCCTGGCCCTCGATGATGAGTCTCGCTGGCAACCGGCGGTGCGCCAGGACGGCGAGCTGCGGTGTGGGGCAGAGGTGGCGGAGCTGACCGACTTCTGCAAGCCCTCGAACTGGCCCCCTGGCACCCGCTTGATCGTGCGCCGGGAGCCGCGCCACCCCGGAGCCCAGACCAGCCTCTTCCCCTCGCTGGAGCACCGCGTCTGGGGCTTCTACACCGATCGCCCGGGTGATCCGGTGGAGCTGGACCGGTTCGTGCGGGCGCATGCCCATGTGGAGGACCACATCGGCCGTCTCAAGGACTCGGGCCTGGAGCGCTTCCCCTTCACCGACTTTGGCGCCAACTCCGCCTGGCCGGCCCAGGTGGGCTTCGCCGCCGACCTGGTCCGCTGGTTCCAGCTGCTCTGCCTGCGCTGCGATCTGCACCAGGCAGAGCCCAAGTCGCTGCGCTGGCGCCTGTGGCACGCCCCAGCTCGCCTGGTCCGCTCCGGGCGGCGAACCAGTCTGCGGGTGCTCGACGGCCAGCCAGATGCCGGCGCCCTTCTCGGTGCCCACCGGCGGATGGCTCTCCTCACCTGACCAGCTCGCCGCTGCCGCCCCGATCCCCATCATCCCCGGCCTCGACCTGCCTTACATGCATCCCGCGAGCCACCCAACCGCTGTGCGGTTTGCTCAGGTGGTGCTCGCACCGGCCGCCAACAGCAGCGCCACCGCCCCACGACCGCCGCGCGCATCCATTCCACGTCCTCGATCAGTACACGGCGGGGCGGCGTGAATGATCGCGGTTAGACTGTTGGGATGAAAAGTTCACCATGGCGAACGGGGCCTTTCCCAGTCGGGAGCATGCCGCTACGGCGCGGGCGGTCGCCCCGCAGATTTGGCAGTGACCATCAATCTCTCGGCGCTGTCCCTTCAATTCGCCTTTGGGTAGCCGTCCTCAGACCTCGGTGAGTTGCTGATGTGCCTGGAGTCTCGGGGAGAGCGCAGCAGGGATGAGCCGGTCAACCGAGTGCCGTTATGGTCCCGCCGGGGGCCCCAACCTCACCATCATCCCATCGGGCATGGAGAGACCCCCAGGCACGCCCTTCCCAGTGGCCACAGCCGGGCCGAGCGAGGCTGGTTTGCCCGCACGCTGGGCCCGGAGCGGGGAGACCGGATCCGGCCCCGCTCCCGCTCCCGGGCCCGTGGGGTGCGTGCGGGAACAACTTCCACGGCCGCATCGATCTGGGACGCGCGTGGAGCCCGCTTGCGGTGCGAGTAACGCCGTTCGCCTTGTGGCACCGGGCTCGGCGCGACTCGCTGCTGCGCAACAGCCTGTTCATGATGGCGACCACGGTAGTGAACTCCGCCTTCGGATATCTTTTCTGGTTGGCGGCGGCTCGCCTGTTCCCCCCGTCGGCCGTCGGGCTGGCTTCGGCGATCATCTCGGTCAGCATGGTCATCTCGCTGTGCTCACGGCTGGGCATCGCCACGGTGCTGATCCAGTCCCTACCAGGGGATAAGGATCCTGCCGCTTGGTGGCTGAGCCTCTGGACCCTGACGCTAACTGGGACTGCTACCACCGTGGTGCTCAGCTGCGCCGCCCTGCTGATCCTGCCGCTCGTCGCCCCTGAGTTCACTCCACTCTCCCACCCCATCTACTGGCTAGTCTTCGGAGTGGCCACCCTCGCCGGTACGGTCGGATCACTCTTGGACTCCGCCTTTGTGGCCGAGCGCGTGGCGGGCAACATGTTGGCACGCAACACAGTCGTGTCGGGCGGCAAGGCCCTGCTGGTCCTGGTGCTAGCCGCGACGGGCTCCGCCGGAGTTCTGGCACTGCTGGGGGCTTGGTCGCTGGCGGCGGTGGTGGGTGTCTCGGTCGGGAGCGCCCTGGTCATAAGACGGGTGGGAACATGGCACGGACCGCGTCTTAGGGACTCGGTCCGGCACGGTCGGTATCTGGTGCGAAGGATCGTCGGGAACCAGTTGGTGGGACTCGGGGGGTCGGTACCCCCCTTGCTGCTGCCGCTCTTGGTCACCGAGCGTCTCTCCGCTCGAGACAATGCCTACTTCTACACCACTTGGATGATGTGCGGTATCCTGCTCGTCGTCTCGCCAGCCATCGCTCGGTCGCTCCTCGCCGAAGGAGTCCACTCCCCTGCGGAACTCAGGCGAACCACCAAGTCGGCGCTCAAGATCCTGGCGCTGATCTTGGTCCCGGGGATGGTGGTCTTCCTGCTGGTCGGTACCACCTTTCTCGCCATCTTTGGGCCGCAGTATGCTCAGCACTCGGTGCTGCTGCTGCGCTTGATCGTCTTCTCAGCGATCCCTGATGCCATCACCAACGTATATGTCTCGGTGCTGGTGGTGGAGCGCCGGATCTCCCGAGCCGCCTACCTCAACGTGGGCATGGGGACTGGAACAGTTGTGCTTTCATGGGCGCTCCTGCCCACCCTCGGGATCGCCGCAGTGGGGTGGGCATGGCTGGCTATGCAAGTGGCTGGATGCGGGGCTGTGGGGCTAGACCTGGCTCGCCGACGGTGTCGCCCCGATCCGAGCGTGGCCACCAGATGGGGCTGATGTCGCTGTGAGGATTCTCGAAGTCACCGATTGCTACCCACCTCCGGTTGTCGGGGGCAGAGACCTACAGGTCCAGCTGCTCTCCCACGAGCTCGCCAGTCGGGGGCATGAAGTGAATGTCGTGGCGCTGGCCGGTTCGTCCGGCCCTCGGACCGAGATGGATGGCTCGATTCCTGTTCACCGCGTCGCGGGCTGGAGCCGAGTGCTGACCCGACTGTACGTCGACCCGGACAAGCCATTCCACCCGACCCTGGCCGACCCCGGAGTGGTACGCGTGCTGCGTCGGCTCCTTCGAGAACTGCGGCCAGATGTCGTCCATGCCCACTCGTGGATGCTTTATTCATTTCTGCCACTCCTACCCTGGGAGGGCACCAAGGTAGTGGTTTCAATCCACGAGTACGGGTTCGTCTGTCCCAAGAACACGTTCTCCTATCGGGGCGGGGTCTGCAGCGGCCCAGCCTATCTGAAGTGCGTCTCCTGCGCCGCCGGGCAGTACGGCTTCGTCCGTTCCTTGGCCTTGACTACAGGCCTGACGCTGATGAGACCCTGGACGGGGCGAGTCGACCGCTACATTGCCAACAGTGCGGCTACGGCACGCGCCTCGGCTCGCTTGCCCGGGCCCGGCGGTGCCCCGATCGCGATCATTCCACCGTTCGTCCCTGACTCCGCATTTGGCAAGCTCCCCCGTGGGCGCCCGGGGTTCGTGCCGCCCGAGGGCGACTATCTGATGTTCGCGGGCGGCCTTGGCCCTTACAAGGGACTCGATGTGTTGTTGGAAGCCTGGGGGGGACTGGACCCCAAAGTGCCGCTGGTAGTGGCCGGGGTGAGGCGCCCCGATACTCCCAAGGTGTTTCCGCCAGGTGTCATCGTCGCCGAGGATGTGCCGCACAGAGAGGTCCTTCGGGCCTGGAACCATTGCGTGGCGGCAATAGTTCCCTCTAGGTGGCCCGAGCCGTTCGGCACCGTCGCCCTGGAGGCCATGGCGGCAGGGGTCCCCGTGGTCGTCTCCAAGGTCGGTGGCCTGAGAGATCTGGTGGTGGATGAGGTGACCGGCATTCTGGTACCCCCGGGCGATTCCGTGGCACTGAGAAGGGCGATGGGGAGGCTCCTGTCCGACCAAGCATTGCGGCAGCGGCTGGGTGGCGCGGGACGGGAGAGAGCGCTGGCCTATTCGGCGAGCACGGTGGTGAGAGCCTGGGAGGAGGTGTTCCGCGGTGTGGTGCTGGGGGTCAAGGCTCCCTCCGAATCCAGCAGCCTGAATGTGGATGATGGTGAGCAAGCTGAGTAGGGAGCGCCGGACCCTCGGCCCCCCGGATGGCCCGGTCGCCGGCGTCCCAACGGCGGCAGCCCTTCCGTTTGGAAAGGGCTCGCTGGTGGCCAGGGGTGTCTCGAAGGCCTGCAATCGCCCGCTTTCGCTCACCGCCTTATGACCCCGAAGGTCGCCGTGGTAACTCCAACCTATCGGCACGCGGGACTCCTCGGCGCCTGCATCGCGAGTGTCCTGAACCAGACCTTTGCAGATTGGGAGATGGTCATTGTCGATGACGGTTCGGATGACGGAACTGCCGAGGTTGCGGAGTCCTACTCGGACCCGCGGATCAGCGTCATACGGCGCGCTCACCGCGGGCTGGCAGGGTTGGGCGAGTCATACTCCACCGCCCTATCGAGAACCACCGCGCCGCTCGTGGCCGTGCTCGAGGGGGACGATATGTGGCCCGCGGCAAAGCTGGAGATCCAGACCAAGCTGATGGAGGAGGACCCGACCGCTGTCCTCAGTTACGGTCCCGCTCTGCTGATCGACGATCAGGGGGTCCCGTATGCACTTCATCGGCACGTTCCGAGGGGGCCGAAGGCTATGAACCGGCCCCTGGGCTCGATCATCCCGCCGTTGATCAAGACTGACTTCCTGGTCACCTCGACGGTGATGATTCGCCGGCGGGCACTGGAGTCGATCGGAGGGTTCGTCCAGCCCGCCGGCATCCCCTATGTGGATCTCCCTACCTGGCTAAGGTTGGCGACCGAAGGTCCATTTGCCCGCGGCGACCAGGTGCTGGGCTACTGGCGGCGCCACTCCCAGCAGTGGACCATTCAGAACGTCTTCGGGGCTGGCCCGGATCGTCGCCCCTACCTCTTGGAGGCGGCCGCCAGGGCCCGGCCGCTGCTGTCGCCAAGAGAATGGTCACGGCTGACTAGAAGTATCCAGGCGGACCCAGCTCGCCAGCAACAAGAGTCAGCCATCTCCCGCGGTCGTCTCGCGCTGATCGACGGCAGGTGGATGGAGGCCACTGCTATATGGCGCCACCTCCTCCTCACCGGCGAGATCCGGACCACGGCGGTAGCTGGGGTAGGTCTGGCGTGCAGCGCGGCGAGAACCGATCTGGAGTGGGTTATTCGGCTAGCTGGACGGCATTCGTACCCGTCCAGGCGGCACCTCCGCTCTCGGCCCAGGCCGGAGTAGGGGGCGCCGGTTTCCGACCCTGGCAACGCGGTCCAAGGCCGGCTCGGCTATTGCGGCAGTTGGGGATCACCCAACTGTGAGCACGGTTTCTTCGTCCGGGATGGTGGAGGCGCCTACGAACAGGCTGGTCCTCACGCTGGTGGCGGTCGTCGCCCGGAGCAGGGTGACCGGCCGGCTCCACGACTGGCCGGGCTTGAGCAGGACTCCGGCCGAGGAAGCGATCGTGCTCCCGCCCTCAGTCACGGTGACCCGGACGAGGACCGGACCGGCCTCGTGGCTGGTCACTGTGACCCGAACTCCGTAAGGCTGCGTCGGCAGGGCCGACAGGGACAGGTAGCTCGGCCCGTGGGATGCGGCGGCAGAACGCTGTGAGTAGAGGGTGGAGCCGGCCACGACCGCCACTGCCATAACACCGGCTGCAACCGCGACCGCCACGGCCCATCCAGCGCGGTGCCCGGGAGTGACGGTGGATACGTCCGCCTCTGAACCGTCGGGTACTGAACCGCTCGCTCCACTGCACAGGGGGGCTGGCCAGGGCTGCTGTCGGATCTCCCAGAACGCGGCCACACTGGCGCCGACCAAAGTGACGGCCGTCAGGGCCAGGGTGATCGAGGCGGCGGTGAGGCCGATCCTGGTCCCGCCCACAACCAGGCCGCACATGATGTCAGCGCAGATGCTGATGGCAAGGGTCGCCAGCGCTCGCTCGGGTAGTGCCAGCCGTAGTCGCGGTGCGATCGCGGCCAGGACCGTGAACCCTGGGACTACCAGGCTCATTAGCAGTCCGGTCGGCACGCGCACCGCCGTCGGCAAGCGCGTCTCTGCCGCGGCATAGGTGAACCCGGCTAAGAGGACGGCCGCTGCCAGGGATGCCAAGCGTCGCTGCTGGGCCCGCGACACCCTCTAGGCCCCCGTCTTCGCCGGCACGCAGGAGCCGGCTGTGACCGCGGCAACGTCATAGATCTGCAGCGGCCCGGCCGAATAGATCAGGCTGTCGCACCGGGTGGTGCCGAACTTGGTCAGATAGTTCGCTGGCAACGGGTGGGCGTGGTAGTTCCCGTTGGGCTCATAGGGGCTGAAGTAATAGCTGGGATTGATGGGCACCCCGCGGGCCATCCGCAAGTCCACCAAGATGTAGTCTACCTTGGCCTCTCGGATGGCCCGAACGACGGCGGCATCCATCGTGCTGGCGAAGAAGATCGGGAACGCTTGGTTTTCGGAGACGGGATTCTGGTCGCCACGACTTCCCAGCACTGGGGCGTCGAGCGCGTTGGCAGCGAAGGTTCGACCTGGCCCTAGATTGGCCAGGGCCCAAGAGGCGGCGGCAAACACGTCTGGTTGGACCGAGGAGGGATAGCCGGCCGAGTTAGCCGCCTCCGGAAGGAGCTTGTTGTAGGGCGTACCTACGGTGACCCCACCCACGAAGACCAGGGTCATCAGAGCAACTACCGCTACCCAGGCACGCCTTCGACCAATCAGCGTTTGGATCTTGGACCATGGCCACCGCGCCTGGGGACGGTCTGAGTAGGAGATGGCTGCCTCGGCGACCATCCCCACGACGCAGCCCAGGCCCGTGTAAAGGTATTCGGAGGAGCGTCCGGAAATGGCCACACCGTCGGGCGCGAGCCGGGGGACAAGGCTCAGTGGGTAGAGCGCGGCCACCCCGGCCGCAACCAGCAGCGCCGGTCGGATCGAGCGCTGCCTCCAGGCCAGGTAAAGGCCGGGAGGCAGTGCCAGGAGCAGGACCGCTACCCCGCCGAAACCGGCCAGCCGTTCCCACAGAGGGGCCGCGCTGCCGGCGCTGCTGTACAGAGTTCGGGCGGCGAGATGACCCTCAATGAGCGCCACCGTCTGGGATAGACCCGGATAGATGTTCTCGCTCCATAGGTAGGCGATGGCGGTTCGCGCGATAGTCGCCATCCAGATGATGGCGCACGCAGCCGAGAAGACGGCAACTCCACCCAGACGCCTCCGTGATGACTCCGGACCGCGACGAAGCCGTTCCAGGACCCACCATCCAAGCAGGACTCCGGCGAGGGCGAATCCGGCCACGTGGTGAGTGACCGTGACCGCAGCCACCCCCAAGAGCGCCACTGCTACGGACCCCGGACCACGCACGCGGCGTGTTCGGGCCAGCCACCACACGACGAAAGCCGCCAGGGGAAGGGCAAGATTCTCGTACGAGAAGTAAGCACTCCAGAACAGAAACATCGGATTGCTGGCATAGATCAGGGTGGCCGCGGCGGCGGTGCGGGAGGAGCCAGTCACTTGCTGCATCACATAAAAAAGGGATGCGCAGAAAAGTAGGCGGGCTATGGCAATCAGCAACAGGCCCGCGACGAAGGGGCTCAGACCGGTCAGGTCGACAATGTCTGCCGTCGCCGTCTCCAGCCCCGGGTAAACCGACGACGCGGGCAGGAGAGGGTTGAAGCTGAACAGGTGGTGCGTTCGCAGAATGTCCTGAAGCGTCCGTAGGTGAATGAACTCGTCGATGAAGCTGAATCCGGTCGGTGCGGCAGCGACCTTGACCAGATACATGGCGGACCCCAGCATGGCCACCAGCAACAGCCGCTCCCCCTGGGTGGAGGCGGGTGACAGCGCTCGGCACGCGGTCGGCAAGAAGATCAGGAGCAGACCGAGCCATAACAGAAAGGCGAGTCGGGTATCCCCGCGTCGACTAGCCGCGTCGGCTATTGCCACCAGGCCCACTCCGGCAGCGGAACTCAGCGCGACTGCTGCTGGCCAGATGATCCGGCGGGTGTCCGCAACCGGGGCACTTTGGACCGTCTGGGCACTGGGGTGGTGGCGGTCTGCACCGGGCCGCTCCCGCCCATCCAGGACGGTTGTGGTGGAGTCCGGACGCTCGCGGTCGGACCGTGCTTTCGATGAAGGACCTGCGGCTGGTGCTCGAACCGGCCTTGAATGCGGCTTGCCACCTGGCTGGCCTTTCAAGGGTGCCACCTATGCCGCCCCCCTGCTTGGATCGTTGCAGTTGGACAGAGAGTGGAGCTGGAGCGAGGGACACGTCTGGCCTCGCTGAGCTGCTGGGGGGGATTCCCCCGATTCGACTGAAGGACCGGTGCCCTTGGAGTTGGAGATTGGCGAGGCGAGCCAGGAACCTGACAGTCAATCGGTCGGGTCCGCAACTTTTGGCCAAGCGCGAGCGCCGCGGAACGCTGGCGACGTCGCCGACGCAGCGCCTGACCGGTCCTGACCGAAGCCTCCCTGATGGTTTCGCCGGCGGATGAACTTCGTGCCGTTCCGCCGCGTGCCAGCTTCAGGGAGTTGGCGGAGACGTACCGCCGACGGTCGGCCGGTGGAGACAGGGCCAAGCGGGTTGGGGGTGGCCTCCGGTCCCTAGGAAGCCGCACACTGTTCGAATTCAGGCGGGGGTCCAGGGTGGTACGCCTCCGTGGATTCCCAACTGGCTGTACGACTCGCACTCGGCCTAGGGTAGCGCGACCGTCGCGGGCCCGCCCCGTGGCGGATCAGAGCGTGGTCCTAATCCCCAAGCCCTGAGCCACCGGCGCTATCCTGATAATCGACCGCCGGAGGCGAGCGGGCCGTCGCGGATCCTCTGCGACCGGCCACTGGGTGCCGGTGGCCCGACCCGGGTTGCCTGGGGCAGCGGGTCGGCCGTCGAGCTGTGAAGTAGTGGGGAGGAACTAGCTTGAGAGTCGCGGTCCTGGGCGCCGGCCATGTGGGCCTGACCACCGCGCTGTGTCTGGCCCACTGCGGCCACGAGCTCAGCCTGATCGATGTGGACTCAGCCCGAGTTGGCCAGCTGGGGCAAGGACAGCTGCCCTTCTACGAACCGTATCTCACCGATCTCTTCAACCGGCTCAGAGGCGAATTGCCGGTGAGCAGCGACTACGCGATGGTGGCGGACGTCGATGTCTGCATCATGGCTGTTCCCTCGCCGACTGCGACGGACGGCGGCGTGGATCTCACCTTCGTCCGGAGTGCCGCGACTAGCTTGGGGCAAGCGTTGCGGCAACGGCGAGTCTCCGAGCCGGTCTTGGTCGTAAACAAGTGCACCGTGCCGGTGGGGACCGGGCGCCTAGTCTTCGAGCTGATCGCCCGTGAGTTGGCCGATGAGGGCGATGTGGGAGCCCCGAGATTCAGCGTGAGCAGCTGTCCGGAGTTCCTGCGCGAAGGCCACGCGGTCTTCGACACCCTGTATCCGGACCGCATCGTGTTCGGCGTCGACAGAGAGGCCGATGGCCGGCGCCTCCAGCAGCTCTACCGACCGATCATTGAGCGGAGTTTCCCGGAAGTGGCCCCAGAGTTGACCGCGGCGGCGGCAGTCAGCACGGTGATGACCACCTCGATCATCTCGGCGGAGCTGACCAAATACGCCGCCAACGCCTTTTTGGCTTTGAAGCTGAGTTTCATCAATGAGATCGCTGCGATCTCATCTGCGGTCGGAGCCAGCATCCAAGACGTGGCCACGGGGATCGGCCTCGACCGACGAATCGGGCGCGCCTTTCTCAACGCTGGGATCGGCTGGGGCGGGAGCTGCCTAGGCAAGGACCTCAGCGCCTTCATCAGCATCTCACGGGAGTACGGTCTCCCGACCCAAATTTTGGACGCCGCTCTCGCGGTAAACGAACGCCAGCGGGCGGTGGCGATCCGGCTTCTCCAAGAGGAGCTTCGCCTGCTCAAAGGCAGCCGCATCGGGCTGCTTGGGCTGACCTTCAAGCCCGGCACCGACGACCTGAGAGACGCGCCGAGCCTCGACATCGCCCGGCGCCTGCTCACTCTCGGAGCGAGCGTTGCCGGTTATGATCCGGTGGTGCGCGAAGTTCCGGTACCAGGGGTGACCGTGGTGGCAAGTGTGGGCGCTCTTGCCAACGGTGCCGACGCCTTGCTGCTGGTCACGGAATGGGACGAGTTCGCGGACCTGGACTGGCCCGTGCTGGCGGCCGTGATGCGCCAGCGAATCGTGATTGACGGCCGCAATTGCCTGGATCCTGCGCGAGTCGAGGCCGCAGGCATAAAGTATCGGGCGATTGGGCGGTGAGCCCCGGGAGCATGGGCCAGTAACGGGTAGAGGGGGGGAAGGGATGGCAGCCGATAAGGGGCAGCCGAGCTCATTCAGGAGCGCTTGCCAGCCCGCGGTGAGGGTGGAGCGTTGCGCAAGCGTGCCATGGTCGGTCGTCAAGGTCACGAGGTGCATGCCCTCCAGCTCATTGCGGAGGTTGCGCCAGGCGTCGTGGGTGCGGTTCTCGGCCGCCGGAATCATCGGCAGGGCCAGCCACTAGAGCGCCATGTGAGCCCGGGTCCCATCTCTCTTGCGGTGGTCCATTGGGCTCAGCTCCACGGTGGTCTTCATGTCACTGCATCTCCGCTCCACCTGCAATAGCTGCCGGCGCCCCACCGCGACTCCTCCGCGGTCAGGTCAGGATCCGAGCCGCGAACCAGTTACTTGCCATCCAGGCGGGCCTCCCGGGCGACTGACGCGCGGTCCACGCCCAGCAACCTGCCCGGAGTCATCTGGAGCAGGCATCCGAGCCACGGCCTAGGCTGGAGCTGATCCAGAAGTTCCGCCGGCTCCCCTGCGGAGAGCTGGTGACTGTCGTCCAGCTCTTCCGCCAGCCGCTTCAGGAGCCGCTCCCGGACGGCGGCATCCCGCTCCACCTGCTGGCGGCTGTGGCAGATCTCGAAGCGGACATCCCTAAGCACCACATACTTGAGTTGCCGGTTCTCCGCCACCTCGTGGTAGCGGCCTGGCCAGGAGAGCGCGCGGGCCGGCGCCTGGGAGCGACCCCGGGGCTTCTCGCCGATGATGTAGCCCTTCCCGTCCCGGGACAGGGAGGCGCGATTTGCCCAAGAGCTGAACCATTGGTCGGCCACCCGGCCCACCTGCCAGCCCTGCAGGTCATCTCGCGCCTGACGGGGGGGACTCCTCCGTGCTCTTCGGCCAGCTCCAGACCCGGATCGGGATCCCCTCGCGGGTCACGGTCGTCCCGATCAGGACCCGGGGCAGATTGGGACGGTGGTCCTTGCGGTGACCGTACTGGCGGCCGCCGAGCTCTACCTCGCCCGCCTCATCGACCTGGTCGAGGTCGTCTTCGTCAATCTCCCCTCAGGGCTGGAGCCGTCGAATAAGCCTGGATCCACCGGCCGGGTAGGGGTGGCCGTCGGAGGTTAGACAAAGAAAAGGCGCTCAGTGCTGGGATAATTGGTGCTGTCAACACGCCAATCGGCCCCAGCGAAGGAGCACCTTTTCGATGCAGCCATCATCCCACACTTTGGACCGTCTGGGGGTAGGGTTCGACGACCCCCATCTGGTGGCCAATGCCGGCCTCCTCCTTCCTGCCACTCTGGCCCACACCTGGGGCTGAGAGAGGTGGTGGAAGAGCACCTGGACCTGGGTGATGCCCCGGGGCGGGCCAACGTCGGGCACAAGGCGATGTCGCTCATCCACTCGATGCTGGCTGGCGGGGACAGCATCGATGACACCAATGTGCTCCGGGCCGGGGCCACCCAGGGGGTGCTGGGCCATGCGGTTCTGGCGCCCTCCACCCTGGGCACCTTCCTGCGCAGCTTCACCGTGGGCCGCGTCCGACAGCTGGACGCAGTGGGGCGGGAGATGCTGCGTCGAGCCTGGGAAGGGGGTCGGGGTCCGGGCGACAGGGCACTCACGATCGACATGGACTCCACCATCTGCGAGGTCTTCGGGGCGTTGAAGCAGGGGGTGGGGTTCGGTTACACCAAGGTGCGGGGCTACCACCCGCTGCTGGCCACCAGGGCCGACACCGGCGAGGTGCTCCACTCTCGGCTGCGGGGCGGATCGGCCTTCACCGCCCGGGGAGCCACTGGGTTCCTGGCCGAGACCTTCTCCAGGGTGCGTCATGCTGGGGCCACCGGCCAGCTGACCCTGCGGGCGGACTCCGGCTTCTACTCCAAGGCGGTGCTCAACACCTGCCGCCGGGCGGGGGTGCGGTTCTCGGTCACCGCGCGCCTGGACAAGGCGGTCCAAAGGGCGATTGCGACCATTCCTGAGGAGGCGTGGGCGCCGATCCCTACTGGTCGAGCTCGGGCACCTTCGGCGAGGACGAGCAGGGACAGCCGATCTCCGGTGCGGACGTGGCCGAGATCCCCCACACCGCCTTCGGCAAGAAGGGGATGCGGCTTCGCCTGATCGTGCGGCGGGTGCGACCCACCCCCGGGAGCCAGCTGGCGCTTTTCACCGAGTTCAGCTACCACGCCCTGGTCACGGATCGAGAGGGCACGACCTTGGAGCTGGAGGCCGACCACCGCCGCCACGCCGAGGTGGAGGCGGTCATCCGAGATCTCAAAGAAGGGTCGGGCCTGGCCCATCTGCCCTCGGGGCGGTTCGCCGCCAACGCTGCCTGGCTGGCCTTCTCCACCATGGCCCACAACCTGGCCCGCTGGGTGCTGGGCATCGGCCTGCCCGGCCAATTGCCGGTGCTCACTACCACCTCCCGGCTCCGGCTGTGCTTGTTCTCCGTCCCCGGGCGACGCACCCGCTCCGCTCGCCGCCAGACCCTGCATCTGCCCCAGCGCTGGCCCTGGCAGGGGCTGTTCCTCACCGCCCTCCGCCAGATCCGCGTCGCCACCTGACGGCCACCTGCCGGACACCTCGCGCAGCGCCCCAACCGGCGTCAGCATGCCCAGAATCTCACTGCCGAGCCTGGTCTGAGGCGATTCCGGGGCCGCTCTTCCCACCGCGCCCCAGTCCTGACCCGGTGGTTGACGGCCCAGCCACCCCTCCCGCTGTCAGCGACGCCTCACCGGCCCCCCAGCGCACCCCTCTCAACACCTGATCGGTGGATTCAGGATAAGATGAGGTCGCTGCTGAAATCCAGCAACTCTGCGGGGCTGAAGAAGACGGTCTTGGCCGGCTTCTCCTCGCACTCCAGAAGGAAGTCCATAGCCCGGGAACAGGTGTCCCCGTCCATGGCGGGCAGCCCGGAGATGCAGGCCCGCTCCCGGACCCACCATGTGCTCGCCAGATTGGAGAGCGGCTCCAGGCCGCCGTTAGCCACCAAGCGGAACCAATTGTGGCACCCGCAGGGCGGTCAACGGCGGGACCGCCTCAAAGAGTCAACCTCCGGCTGTCTCGAGGGAGTTGTCGCACCGAAGCCGCCGCAGTCCGTAGAACGTCAGTTTCGCAGACCAGGGGTGCCCTTGGGATCCTCAAGCACGTTACCCGGCGTGCCCTATTCGGCGTTGGGTCCTACTCTTGCGTCCCAAGCAGGAAGCGCTCACGGGTACGCCAGCGCCCAGCGGATTGTTCCAGCAACCAAAGTTCGGTCGCCTCCATTGCAATCGGGAGCCGACCCTCCAGGTCCGCCAAGTCGGCGACAGGGCGGTCGCCGAACCCGATTGTGACGTGGGGCCGTACCTCGTCAAAAACGCCGCCGTAGGGCTGGCACTCCGGCCAGCGCGCCTGGGTCGCGGAAGTGAGCTGTACGAAGGGAGCAGTTGGTCGCGGAGCGAGGTAGTGGACGCCGGGGAACTGATCCACATGGGTGAGGCTGAAGGAGAACGGCGACATGTGGGCGGCGAGGTCGGCGATGGCCTGGCGCACGGCGGAGTCGATGCGATGGGGAGGTAGGAATGGATACATGATGGTGATGTGTGGGCGAGCGCCCATGAAGGTGAGTGGGTGCCCGGCCCACTCCGTCAGGACCGATTCAGCCTTCACCACGGGTACGACTAGGGCGCTGGCCGGGTACAACCAGCGCTGGCCCCAGGCCCGAGCCCCCGCTATGGCTCCGAGAATGCGGCCGGCCGGTCTCACTCCGCCCCCCCGTCCCATCGTGTGGTTGCTGCCCCAGTCCGTCGGCGCAGGCCGTCCAGGTGACCTAGGTCGTGGCGGTCGACTGGTCGGTGGGCGTAACCGGAGTGGAGCTCACGTTGAAGCGCCGCCGACGCGCACGGTACCGCCCGGCCTTGGACGGTACCCTGAACGAATGGCTCTTGGCCCGGAGTGTCGCCCGGAGCGAACGGCTGAGATGCTAGGTCGACCGGCAGAAGGTCGATGTTGTGCCCTAGGTCATCGGCTAGGATCCAGCGTAGGGGCATGGGCAGGCCATCGTTCCATCCTTCGCAGACCATGAAGTACCCGAGCGCGGTTAGGCATTCTAGAGCCGTGGTCCGGGCGCTTTCCTGGTCGGCGATCACGACATCGAGGTCGTGGTGGGGTCGGGTTTGCACTCCTACGAGCGCATCGACCCCCCAGCCACCGACAACCCAGGCCCTGACGCCGGCATCATCAAGCGCGTCCAACACGGTACAAACTTCATCCCCTGGCATCTGAGAGATCCGGGCCCTGAGCCGCTGGACGAGGGGAAGATCTAGGAGCGGGGAGCCCGGAGACCGTTCCACCCGCTGGTAAATGACTCGGCTGGCATGCACTGCCCTCCGACGCAGCCAACTCCCGCGATGGTCAACCACTCAGGCGACCTCGCCCCGATGAACCGTTTCCTGACAGAGTTTTGTGAGCGTGGCAGACCTGCAGAGCGCACCTCCCTTGGCGGCCAAAGTTGACCCGGAAGAGAGGCTCAGCACGAGTCGGCAGCCCAGGACGCGTCTCCAAGTCGGCAGCCTCCTCCGAGTCAACGATGTAGCCAAGCTCCAAGCTCCCTTCTGCACGATCCACCTGCTCGGGTCATGACGACGAGCCCTTGTCCCGAGTCCCGAACGGTCGGTCGTGCCGAGCCGACCACTCCATTGACGACCGATGCGTATGCTGGCGCGCCGCCGTCGTTCTCTAGCAGCCATCCGTTTCGGTAACTTCAGTTTGCAGGGTGTCAGGCGGAAGTGTCAACGGGTCGCATCGCCCGAGCCAGGGTCACCGCCTGGTCAGGCCGTCTCCTCACCAAGGAGTGACATAGAGGGCCCGCCGCTGGAGAGCGGCAGTGAAGGGGCATGGCCCGTCAGCCACAAGTGGCTTCCCGCATGCATGGTCGACGACTAGGGCGGTGGCGACCGCGTGTAGGCCGAGCGCTGTGGCCATGACCTGCTGCCCCCAAGGAAGTGTGGCCCAGCGACCTGCGCTGGACCAGCGCCGCCTGGCAGCTGCTGTGGCCCGGGCCGTGCGGCCGCTACCGGTAACTGCTCCAGCTTGGCTTACCACCTCACCTACTCGCCGCCATCCCCGCACTCGCACAAGGGGGAGGCACCGCCCCTGTCTCCGACTGGCCGGTCACGCCTCAGGCAGGGGAAAGCCCGACCGGCTCAACCTCGACCCAGGCGCTGGCGCATCTCCTGCTTCGAGAGACCGGTGCCCTTGCCAGCGAGGCCAACCAATGGGAGACCCATCCCCGACCGGCCCGAGCCAGAGGCGGATTCGTGCGTGGCAGCTCGCCCGAGTAGAATCGTCTCGAAATGAGCTGAGACTTCTGGGGTGCCATCGCGCACCCGGGGTTTCGCCGTGTGCGCCGGGCCTGGGAGGAGCCATGACCGATCTCGATCCGGACTTTGTCGCCCTGCCGCTTTCGGAGCTGGAGGCGGCGGCGCTGCAGGCGATGTCCGAGGTGCCAGAGCTGGAGTACGGCGACCTGCGCGTCCATCGGGACCGGGTGGAGGGGATCCATGTCCGGGACCGGGACCTCATCTCGCACACGGACTCCGAGCCGCTGGGGTTCGGGATTCGGCTGGTGGTGGACGGCTCGCTGGGCTTCGCAGCCTCAAGCGATCTCACCCCGGACAGTGTGGCCCGCTCCGTCCGGGATGCGGCAGCCCTCGCCAGGCAGCTGCGCCCGATGTTGGACGAGCGGGTCCGCCTGGCCCCGGAGCCGGTGCACCGGGCGACCTGGGTGGCACAGGTTGAGGTCGACCCCTTCGGACTTCCCACCGATGCCAAGGTCGGCCAGCTCCTGGAGTGGGCCCGGGCGGGACTGCTGGCGGGAGCCCGGTTCGCCGAGGCCTACTGTCTCTCGGTGAAGGAGCAGCGGCTGTTCGTCAGCACCGAGGGGACCCGAACCGTGCAGCAGCGGGTCCGGGTCCATCCGGTGCTCGAGGTTGGGCTGATCGACGAGCGGGGCTCTGGCCTCATGGAGACCATGCGCTCGACAGCCCGGCCGGTGGCCCGGGGATGGGAGTACGTGGAGCAGCACGGGTTCGCCGCTGAGGCGCCGCAGCTGGTGGAATGGCTGGCTGAGAAGCTGGCCGCGCCGTCGGTGGCCGCCGGGTCCCACGACCTGGTTCTGGATCCCTCCAACCTCTGGCTGACCATCCACGAGTCAGTGGCCCACGGGACCGAGCTGGACCGGGCCCTGGGATACGAGGCGAACTTCGCGGGAACCACCTTCGCCACTCCCGACCTGGTGGGGAGCCTGAAGTACGGGTCGGCGGCCATGCACGTGACCGGCGATCGGCAGGAGCCCTTCGGCCTGGCCACGGTGGCCTTCGATGACGAGGGGGTCGAGGCCCAGAGGTGGGACATCATCCGCGAGGGGGTGCTGGTGGGGTACCAGCTGAACCGGCAGATGGCCCTCCGCTTCGGTGACGGCCGGTCCAACGGCTGTGCCTTCGCGGACAGCTGGGCCCACCTGCCCCTGCAGCGAATGCCCAACGTATCCCTCCAGCCCGACCCTCGGCACGACACCACCCTGGAGGAGCTCGTCTCCGGGGTGGGGGAGGGCATCTACGTGGTCGGGGACAAGTCCTGGTCCATAGATCAGCAGCGTTACAACTTCCAGTTCACCGGACAGCGCTTCTACCGCATCCATCAGGGGCGGCTGGCGGGCCAGCTCCGGGATGTCGCCTACCAGTCCAAGACCCCGGACTTCTGGGGGCGGCTGGAGGCGGTGGGGGGGCCGTCCTCCTGGGTCCTGGAGGGAGCCATGAACTGCGGCAAGGGGCAGCCCGAGCAGGTGGCGCCGGTTTCCCATGGCTGCCCCCCGGCGATCTTCCGCCAGGTGAACGTCCTCAACACCCGCAGGGAGGGCAGGTGATGTCTCCAGAGGAGGTAGTCGAGGCGGCCGTCGGCGAGGGAGAGGTGGCGGTGGCCCTGGCCAGCACCACCGTCTCCCGGAATTTCCGGCTGGCCAACAACACGGTGACCACCAACGGGATCGAGGTCTCCACCTCCTGTGGGCTTGTGGCGGTGGAGGGAGACGCGGTGGGGGTGGAGACGGCGGACGTCCAGGGCCGCGCCGAGCTGCTGGCCCTGGCGCGAAAGGCTCGGGAGGCGGCGCGCACCAACCCGCCAGCTCCGGATGCCATGCCGTTGCTCTCCCCAGAGGAGACGCCCGCTCCCGCGCCCCTGGCGGTGGAGGAGGGCTGGGACCTCGGTGGAGTGGTGGAGCCGCTGCGGCTGGCGATCGAGGAGAGCCGGAGTCGCGGGGAGTTGCTCTACGGATACGTGCACGGCGCGACGGCCCATGAGGCCCTGGGGTCCCGGGCCGGGGTGCGGCTGGCCGCGGCCACCCGCTTCGCGTCCATCTCCCTCACCCTCAAGACCGGTGACCTGAAGCGCAGCGCCTGGTGTGGACGCATGGCGGAGGCGCTGGACGGCATCGACGTGGGCGAGATGTATCGGGCCTGCCGGGAGAGGCTCGCCTGGACCCAGCGCCAGGTGAGCCTGGAGCCCGGTCACTACCAGGTGATCCTGGAGCCCTCGGCGGTGGCCGACATGGTGGTGCGGCTGGCCTGGGAGATGCACGCCCGCGGAGCGGACGAGGAGCGCACGGTGTTCGCGTCCAAGACCGGCTCCCGCGTCGGGGAGGCGATGTACGCCCCCTCCATCACCCTCACCTCCGATCCCCAGGCGGCGGGGATGCGGGTACCGGACTTCGTCCGGGTGCTCAGCTCCAGCGAGTACGGGTCGGTCTTCGACAACGGCCTTCCCGCTCCTAAGACCACCTGGATCGACGGCGGCGTGCAGCGCGAGCTGATCTGCCCCCGGCGCTGGGCCAGGGACCACGGGCATCCGGTCCGGCCCGACCCGGAGAACCTGCGCCTCGCCGGGAACGGCGTCTCCCTGGAGGAGATGATCGCCGGCACCGAGCGCGCCCTGCTGGTCACCTCGCTGTGGTACATCCGCGACGTGGACCCGGCCACCCTCCTGCTCACCGGCCTGACCCGGGACGGCGTCTACCTGGTGGAGAAGGGCCAGGTGGTGGGAGCGGTCAACAACTTCCGCTTCAACGAGAGCCCTGTCGGGGTCCTGAACCGGACGGTGGAGGTCGGCCGGCCGGAGCTGGCGCTCTCCCGGGAGATCGGCGACATGACCTTCGTGGAGGTGCCTCCCCTGCGCGTGGAGCGGTTCTTCATGTCGTCGGTGTCGGACGCGGTCTGACCGCGGTGCCAGCGCCCAGGGAGGGCCGGCTCAGGGCGGGTGCCATCAGCCTCAACGTGCGCGAGCGCCCTGGTGGGCTGCCCGAGCTGCTCTGCCTCCACGGTCTTGCCAGCAATGCGCTCTGGTGGGATCCGGTGGGAGAGCTCCTTGCCCCCCAGCACCGGGTCGTGGCGGTGGACCTGCGCGGCCACGGGTTGAGTGACCGCCCCGAACGAGGATACGGGTTCGCCGAGGTGGCCTCGGACCTGGCTGCCCTCCTGCCCCAGCTGGGGCTCCAGCGGCCGGTGGTCGTGGGGCACAGCTGGGGTGCCAGCGTGGCCCTCGAGCTCGCGGCCTCGGGCGGCGCGGTGCGTGCGGTGGTCTGCGTCGACGGCGGCGTCCTGGACGTCCGCCGGGTCTTCGGCTCGACCTGGGAGGAGGCGGAGGCCAGGATGCGGCCCCCCCGGCTCGCGGGGCTCACCGAGGCCCGGGTGCGGTCGATGGTGAGCCACTCCGGGCTGGCGGAGGAGGTGGGGGAGGAAGAGGCCACTCGGATCCTGCTGGGCAACTTCGAGGAGGGGCCAGAGGGACTGGCGCCGCGACTGGACCTCCGCCGGCACATGGAGATCGCCCGCGCGCTGTACGAGCTGGACCAGTCAGAGCTTCTGGCCCGGGTGTCCTGCCCGGTGCTCTTCGTCATGGCGGTCAACGACGAGGGCCTGGCGACGGCCAAGCGCGCGGCGGTCGAAAAGGCCCGCTCACTCCTCTCCGCGCCGAGCGAGGCGGTCTTCGTCCCCGGCATCCACGATCTCCCGGTGCAGCGGCCGCGCGAGGTGGCGGCGGCCATCTCGTCCTTCCTGGATCGCTTGCCTTAGGCGCTCCAGCCGAGCAGCTCTCGGGTC
>JAJYXT010000038.1 GCA_021801645.1 bacterium | reverse complement strand
CCGATCAGGAGCACCCCGAGGTGCTGCCGCAGTTCATGCACTTGTAGCACGCCCCGTTGCGGACCATCAACGATCCGCAGTCGGAGCAGGAGGGAGCGTCCTCCTGGTTGCGGAAGGTGAGCTCGGCGGCCAGTTGCTTCGGTGTGGCCTGCGCGGGAGCCGCCACCTTGGCCCCGCTGACGGCCACGGCAGCGGTTTCGGTGTCACCCTCGGCGGCCGACTCCTCCCGGCTTATGATCCCCAGTGCCTGCCGGTCCTCGGCGGAGAGGAAGCGCGCCGCCAGCCAGCGGAAGATGTAGTCCACGATCGACTTGGCGATCGGGATCTCCGGATTGGTGGTGTAGCCGGCGGGCTCGAAGCGGCTGTGAGCGAACTTGGCGCAGAACAGGCGGAGGGGAACACCGTACTGGAGAGCCACCGAGACGGCGGTGGCGAAGGAGTCCATCATCCCGCTGAGGGTGCTCCCCTCCTTTGCCATCTTGAGGAAGATCTCACCGGGCTGCCCGTCCTCATAGAGGCCGACGGTCAGGTAGCCCTCGTGTCCCTGGATCTCGAACTTGTGGGTGATGGCCGCGCGCTCGGAGGGCAGCCGGTGCCGCGCCGGTCGCGCCTCGGCGACCTCCTGACCGGTGTAGGTGGCCTGACGCTGGGAGGTGGAGAGCGGCTGGCTGCGCTTGCTCCCATCCCGGTAGATGGCGATCGCCTTCATCCCGAGCTTCCAGGCGTCGACGTAGGCCTGCTCCACGTCCTCGGGGGTGGCCAGCTGGGGCAGGTTCACGGTCTTGCTGATGGCACCGGAGATGAACGGCTGCACCGCCGCCACCATGCGCACGTGACCCTGCCAGCTGATGGAGCGCTGGCCGTTGGCGGGGGAGAAGGCGCAATCGAAGACCGCCAGGTCGTCATCGCGGAGGTGGGGAGCACCCTCGATCGTGTCGTGCTCGTCGATGTAGGCGAGGATGTCGGAGATCGCCTCCTCCCCATACCCCAGCCGCACCAGCGCCGAGGCGACCGTCCCGTTGACCATCTTGAGGAGCCCGCCGCCGACCAGCTTCTTGTACTTGACCAGGGCGATGTCGGGCTCGACGCCGGTGGTGTCGCAGTCCAGCATGAAGGAGATGGTCCCGGTGGGGGCGAGGACGGTGGCCTGGGAGTTGCGGTAGCCGTGGACCGCTCCCAGCTCATGGGCGTCGTCCCAGGACTTCCGAGCCGCTGCCAGCAGCTCCTGGGGCACATGCTCCGCTCCCAGCTTGTAGGCCGCCGCCCGGTGCTTGTCCATCACCCGGAGCATCGGCTGGCGGTTGGCCTCAAAGCCCTCGAAGGGCCCGACCTCCTTGGCGATCCTGGCCGACTGGGCGTATGCCTCGCCGGTCAGGACGGCGGTGAGCGCCCCGGCGTAGTCCCGAGCCTGGGGGCTGTCATACGGGTAACCGAGGGACATGAGCAGCGCCCCGAGGTTGGCGTAGCCCAGGCCGAGGGGCCGGAACTTGTGGCTGTTGGCGGTGATCTTCTCTGTGGGGTAGGCGGCGAACCCCACCAGGATCTCCATGGCGGTGAACATGATCTGGATGGTGTGGCGATAGCCCTCCAGGTCGAAGTTCCCCGCGGCGTCCATGAAGCGCATCAGGTTGATGCTGGCCAGGTTGCAGGAGGAGTCGTCGAGGAAGAGGTATTCGGAGCACGGGTTGCTGGCGTTGATCCGGCCCGAGTTGGGGCAGGTGTGCCACTCGTTGATGGTGGTGTCGAACTGCAGCCCGGGGTCGCCGCAGGCCCAGGCCGCCTCGGTGATCTGCCTCATCAGGTCACGAGCCGAGTGGGTGCTGACCACCCGCTGGCGGTCGGTGACCGCATAGGTGCGCCACTCCCGGTCCTCGAGCACGGCGCGCATGAATTCATCGGTCACCCGCACCGAGTTGTTGGAGTTCTGGAAGAAGACCGACCCGTAGGCCTCGCCGGTGAACGATCCGTCGTATCCGGCCTCGATCAGGGCCCAGGCCTTGCGCTCCTCCCGGACCTTGCAGTTGATGAAGTCGACGATGTCCGGGTGGTCGGCGTTGAGGATCACCATCTTGGCCGCTCGCCTGGTGGTGCCTCCGGACTTGATGACCCCGGCGAAGGCGTCGAATCCCTTCATGAAGGAGACCGGGCCGCTGGCGGTCCCCCCGGAGGCCAGGTGCTCCACCGAGGAGCGGATGGAGGAGAGGTTGGTCCCGGTGCCAGACCCCCACTTGAAGAGCATCCCCTCGGTCTTGGCCAGGGTGAGGATCGACTCCATCGTGTCGTCAACGGAGTTGATGAAGCAGGCGCTCACCTGGGGGTGCGGCTCCGCGCCCAGGTTGAACCAGACCGGGCTGTTGAAGGCGGCCACCTGGTTGACCAGGATGGCGGTCAGCTCGGCGTGAAAGATCTCCAGGTCCTCTTCGGTGGCGAAGTACTGCCCCTGCCGGCCCCAGTCCCGGATGGTGTCCGCCACCCGGGAGATGAGCTGGCGGACGCTGGTCTCTCTCTGCGGGGAACCCGCCAGACCGCGGAAGTACTTCGAGACCACCACATTGGTGGCCAGCTGAGACCAGCCCTTGGGGACCTCGACATCCTCCTGGCTGAAGATCACCGCTCCCTTCTCGTTGGTGATGGTGGCGGACCGCTTCTCCCAGGTGATGGCGTCGAACGGATGGACCCCCGCGGTGGTGAAGTGGCGCTCCACGCGCAGCCCCGGCCGGCCGGCCGACTCTGTCGACGGCCCCTTCCGCTGTGACCCCTCGGGTGCGGGACGTGCTGAGACGGGTTCGGGGTCGCCGGCGGGTCGGTCCATTGGATCTCCTCCTGGCAGGACGTTCTGGGTGGACGAGGCGGCCCGGTCCCATATCTTGGGGTGCGAACCGGGCCCAGGCGCAATATCTTGGGCCTTTCGCTGCCCGGCGTCAAGCCCCCGGGGTCAGTTCGCCCTGCCGGGTACTATCCTAATAAGCGGCGGACGTTAGGGGGCACCCGATCGTCCGCCGAGTGCCGCCTCATCTTGCCCTTGGAGGAAACGTGCCGGGCCGAACCCTGGAGGTGACTCTCCCGCAGATGGGCGAGTCGGTCACCGAGGGCGTGATCGGCAGCTGGCGCCACCAGGTTGGCGAGCAGGTGGCGGCCGGTGACACCCTGGTGGAGGTCCAGACGGACAAGATCGACGCCGAGGTGCCGGCCCCTGAGGGGGGGCGGCTGGCCAGGATCCTGGCCCGGGAGGGGGACACGGTGGCGGTGGGCGCCCCGCTGGCCGTCCTCGAGCTCGACGAGTCCCCGCCAGCGACCAGTCCACCCGCCGGCGAGACGAGCCAGACCCGGGTGGCGGACGCGGAGTCGGCCGCC
>JAJYXT010000083.1 GCA_021801645.1 bacterium | reverse complement strand
GGAGGACGGTGAGGCTGTCACCCCCGGGCGGGGCCATCTGGGGGTCGGAGGCCGTGGGGGAGTGGAGATAGAGGCTCGGCGACTGTCCCAGGCGGCCGCGCCGGGTCACGTCGCGCACGAAAGCGGGATAGTCCTCCCCCACCAGGAGGGTGTGGTGCGCCAGCCGGGGGTACCTGGTCTCCAGTCCGAGGTGGAGCAGGTAGCAGCTCATCGAGAGTCGGCTGGGAACCATTTGGCGCCGTCCCAAGAGCTCGCGCTGGGTCGCCACCACGTCGGCGTTGCTGACCACCACCTCGGCCGGGAGGAACTCACCCTCCGTGGTCACGACTCCGCGGACCCGACCACCCTCCGTCTGGATGCGGCGCACCCCCTCCCCCAACCGGATCTCGCCCTGGCGCTCGACGACACGGGAAAGGGCGAGCACCAGCTCGTGCATGCCGCCCTCGACGTACCAGACCCCTTCGTCGATCTGCAGGTAGGCCAGGGCGGCGTATACGGCCGGCACCCGGAACGGGTCGCCGCCGATAAACAGGGGATGGAAGGCAAAGGCCTGGCGCACGTGGGGCTCGCGAAAGAACCGGTGCACGAAGTGCTCCACCGAGCGCACCGCTCCCAGCCGAAGCATGGACGGGACCAGAGGTGCCAGATCACGCCGGTGCAGGAAAGGTCGGCCCCCGGCCGCCAGGATGCCCTCCTCATAGATGCGCCGGCTGGCCTCCAGGAAGGCGGGGAGCCGGCGGGCGTCCTCCTGGCTGAACTTCGCGATCTGCTCAGCCAGCAGCTCCCGGTCGCCGCTGAAATCGAGGCTCCGGCTCTCCCCCCGCCAGTGGATGCGGTAGAAGGGCTCCAGCCGCCGCAGGATTAGCTCGTCGGAGAGGCTCGCTCCGCCCAGCTCGAAGAGCTCATCCAGGAGCCTCGGAAGGGTGAGGAGCGAGGGCCCGGTGTCGAAGGTGTGTCCCATTGCGGAGATCCGGCCGGCCCGCCCCCCGGGCGTGGGCTGCGCTTCGACCACCTGGACCTCCATCCCCGACGCCAGGAGCCGGATCGCTACCGCCAGACCACCCAGCCCCGCGCCGATGACGACCGCCCGGCCCCGACCCGAGGTCACTGGCCGCCCACCGAGCTAATGAGACCGACCGAAGCGGGGCGCGCGGGCCAACCCCGCATCTCCCGAGCCCCGGCTCGCAGCTGCGCGCCCAGCATGATTCCCCAACCGATCGGGAGCAGGGGGAGGTCGATCCACGTGCCTCCGGCGATGATCCCCGCGGCCTGCTGCAGGACTAGGGCGCCGAGGGAGGCCAGCAGCGCCGGAAGGTTGTGGGTGGCCAGAGACAGGGCGAGGAGAAAGAGCGGCAGGAACCAGACCGCTAGCTCGGCCCCCCCGAGCACCAGCAGCGAGGTCAGGGGGCCGAGCGCCGAGGAGGAGAGTCGGCGTTGCCACCACCCCGACAGCACTCCCTCCGGCCCCTCGCCGCGCTCGATCGTCAGCTCCGGACAGTGGGCCAGGCGCACCCTGCCCGGCCCTACTGCCTGCTGTGCGAGCTCCCGGGGGCCGCCTGCGACAGCCAGGGAGGTGCGGCAGTCCTCCACAGCCACGGCCAGCGCTCCCTCCAGTCCTCGCCACGATCGGCCAATGCGCAGCCCGAGAGCGATCCAGTGCAGCTGGGCCAGCGCCGGCCTGAGGGCGCGCGTCACCTGGCGCCCCCCTCCTGGGCTGGCCAGGAAGGCGACCGGGCGCCCCGGAGCTGCCGCTGAGGCAAGCCGAGTCACGGTCTCCGGCAGAGCGCGCACTCCGGGCGAAAGGAGCAGGAGAATGGCCGGCCCGTTGGGGATCGGACCGCCGCTCGCGGTCCGCCATCCCGATGCTGTGCCGTCCATGGCCGCCCTGGATGCCGCCTCCTCCCCGGAGCCCAAGTTCACTCCGGGCGTGTCGACAGCGGCCAGGGTGCCGACCACCACCGGCAGCGAACTTGGCCGCTCCGCCCTCGCAGTCATGACGCCGGCAAGGCGTCCGCGCACCTCCAGGGCCAGCACCGCGGCGACGGCCAGGAGGGATCCCACCGAGGCGAGCAACAGGGGTGACTGGTCGTCCAGTCCGAAGGAATGGAGCAGCATCTGGGTCAGGAAGAAGCCCACCACCAGGTTCAGGGTGAGGAAGCTCCGCCAGGCCCGGCGAGCCTGGACCTCCCAGTCCTCCCCGAGGCACCAGAGCGCCAGCAGGGAATAGGGGAGGACCGCCACTCCGGCCAGCGAGATAGCCCCCCCGCGCGAGAGCAGGAGGCAGGAGGCCAGCAGGTAGAGGGTCAGCGAGACCAGGGCGGTGGCGCGCGCTCCCAGCAGGGTGGCCAGCGACCCGATGCCCGCCTCGCGATCACAGCGTATGTCCTGGATCGCACCCAGGGCATGGGAGGCCATCCCCCAGAGGAGGAACGCCAGCAGCAGCAGGACCGGGAACCTGCCCCAGGGGGCGCCGGCCAGCACCAGGCCGCATACAGCAGGCAGGACGAAGTGCAGCGAGCTGGTCAGGGAGTCCAGCCCGGGACGCACCTTGGTGCGCAAGGGGGGCGCCGAGTAAGCCAGCGCCACGGCCGCCGCCAGCAGCAGGGGCAGGGCGATGCGCGGCCCCCCTGACCACCAGATCCAAGCCAAGGAGGCCCCGTTGGTGAGCACGAGCCAGGCCGCCAGCGTCCCCGCCCCCCGGGGAGGCAGCAGGCCCCCCTCGACTCCCGTTCCCTTGCGCGGATTCCGGCGGTCTGACTCGTAGTCGAAGAGGTCGTTGACTCCGTAGAGGAGGAGGTTGTAGGGGAGCAGGAAGTAGAGGAGGCCCCCCAGCACCACCCAGCTGAAGGAGAGCCTCCAGGAAAGAGCGGCGGCCAGGAAGGGAAGGGCGGTGTTGGGCCAGCTGAAGGGGCGGCTGGCCACCAGCAGATCCCGGGTTCTCACCAGCTGTACACCGTGACGGCGGTGAGGTAGAGGGCCAACCCGTATAGGAGATCCTCGGCCGGCATCCGTCCCAGGCGTATGCCCAGGAGAAAGCGGGGATCGTAGGTGAAGACCCCGATCTCTGTGAGCAGGGCGTCAAAGCCCACGGTGAGCGCGGCAAACGCGCCCAGTCCTAGCCAGGTCGCTCTCCTCCGGTGCATCCCGCGCCAGCCGGCCAGTGCCGCGGCCAGGCAGAGCACGGCGATGGAAGCGATGGTGTACTCCTTCACGGCTGCACCATCATCGCCAGGCGGTAGAGGGACACCGAGAGCAGGACCAGGAAGCCGAGCAGCACCGGCTCCTCCAGCGGGATGCCGGGGGGAAAGAACACCACGTTGTAGGTCGGGCTGCTCCGGAACCAGCCCCGCAGCACCCCGGCGGCGTCGAAGACCAGAAAGAGGGGGACGGTGACGACCA
>JAJYXT010000074.1 GCA_021801645.1 bacterium | reverse complement strand
GGGGGGCACCGGGTTTCTGAAGTAGGCGGCGAACAGCCGCACCGCCTCGCCCACCGAGAGGCTGGGGTAGACACCGCCCTCCTGGAGCATGATCCCCAGCTGGGGGATGCAGCGGCGGCGGTCGCGGACCGGGTCGAGGCCCAGGACGCGCACCGTGCCCCGGTCGGGGCGGCGGTAGCCCTCCATGATCTCCACACTGGTGGTCTTGCCCGCCCCGTTGGGGCCGAGGACGGCCAGCAGCTCGCCCTCTCCGACCTCCAGGTCGAGGTCCAACACCCCGCGCTTGGGTCCGTAGGACTTGGTGACCCCTTGCAGCGACACCACCGGATTGGGGCTCACCGCCGGAGCTGTACCCCTGGCGCCAGGTCGACCCGGTACCCGACCCCGAACACGGTGGTGATCCGGAAGGGGAGGGTGGGGAAGGCCTCGAACTTCTCCCGGAGCCAGCGGATGTGGACCGCCACCGTCTTGCTGTCACCCCGGAAGCCGGGGCCCCAGACTGAGCGCAGCAGCGCCTCCCGGGTCTGGACCCGCCCCGGGGAGCTCAGCAGCTGGAAGAGCAGGTTGAACTCCTTCGGGCTCATGCGGACCTCCTGCTCGCCCACGGTCACCCGCCGGGATTCGGAGTCCACCACCACGTCCCCGGCCCGGAGGAGGGTCGGCCGCGGTGCCTCCCGGGCGGGGCGCCGCGCCCGGCGCATGACCGCCTCGACCCGGGCCAGGAACTCCTGCACCCCGAAGGGCTTGGTCATGTAGTCGTCAGCGCCGAGGTCCAGCCCGCGCACCTTCTCACTCTCGCTGGTGCGGGCGGTGAGCATCAGGATGGGCACCTCGGACTCGGCCCGCAGCCGTCGGCACACCTCCTCCCCGGAGAGGCCAGGGAGCATCAGGTCCAGAACCACCAGGTCCGGGTTGCGGGCCCGGGCCATCTCCAGCCCCTCGGTGCCCGACTCCGCCTCCAGGACCACGTAGCCGCGGGCCGCGAGGTTGTACCGCAGGGTCATGCGCACGGACTCCTCGTCCTCCACCACCAGGACCAGCCGGGACCTGGGGGGGGCCTCGGGCTCTGTGACCATCTAGCCGAGCTCCACCAGCTGGCCGGTGGCCATGAAGACCAGGTCCTCGGCGATGTTGGTCACCCGGTCGGCGATCCGCTCCAGGTTGTGGGCGATGAGGAGCAGGTTGGTGCAGGCGTAGGCCCAGTCGGGCCGCTCCCGCATGGTCTCCACCATGTCGTCGAAGACCCGGTGGTAGATCCGGTCGATGCGGTCGTCCCGCTCGGCGATGTCCTTGGCCCGGCGCGCGTCGCTGGCGGCGACTGAGGAGAGGATGTCGGACACCTGCTCCTCCACATAGTGTCCCAGGCTGAGGATGGAGTCCAGCCGCGGCCGGGAGCTGAGCTCTATGAGCGGCAGGGCGTATCGGGCGCAGCTCTTGGCGTGGTCCCCCATCCGCTCCAGCTCCGAGGCGATCAGCAGCAGGCCGAAGACCTCGTGCAGCAGGTCGCCGACCGGGTGCTGGGTGGCGAGGATGGAGATCCCCAGCTCCCGCTCCTGCCGGTGGCGCTCGTTGATCTCCAGATCGCGGGCCACCACCCGGCGGAGCCGGTCCCCGTCGCGGTCGGCCAGCCCCTCCATGGCCGCCGCCACCGCCTCGGCCACCATCTGGCCCTGGACCCGGGCGCCGTCGCGCAGGGCGGAGATCTCCTGGCTTCCCGGTTCTAGCTCAGACACCGTTGCGATGGTAGATGACCTCTCAGCCGTCCGGGGGAGTCGGGGCCCGCAGCGAGATCACCACCTCGGTCCCCTCACCCGGGGTGCTGGAGACATCGATCGCCCCCCCCTGGAGCTCCACCGCCTCCTTGGCGATGGTCAGCCCCAGCCCGCTGCCCGGCACCGAACGGGAACGGTCGCCGCTGTAGAAGCGGTCGAAGATGCGGGCCATGGTGGCCGCCGAGATCCCCCGCCCCTGGTCGCGGACGGCTACCCGGGGCCCGCCCTCACCGGGCCCCACCTCCACCTGCACCACACCCCCGTGGTGGCTGAACTTGATGGCGTTGTCCAGGACGCCGGACAAGGCGCGCGCCAGGCGGGGCTGGTCGGCGGTGGCGGCGACCGCCGAGCCCAGGATCTCCACCCGCACCTGGCGGCGCTCGGCCTGGGGGGAGAGGGCGGCCGCCACCTCGCGGGCCAGCTCCAGGAGGTCGACCTCGCGCAGGGTGGGCTCCTCCACCCCGGCCTCGATGCGGGCCAGGTCGAGGATCCCGGCCACCAGCGCGTGCAGTCGGTCGGCCTCGGCCGCGATCCGCCCGGCGAAGAGCCGGGTGGCCTCGGGATCGTCCCGAGCGGCCCCGTTGAGGGTCTCGGCCAGAAGGGTCAGGCTGGCCAGTGGGGTCCGGAGGTCGTGGGAGAGGTTGGCTATCAGGTCCTGGTGGGCCCGGCCCAGCCGCCGCTCGTGGGTGATGTCGGAGAGGATCACCACTGCCAGGCTGCTGTTCTCCGCCGCTGGAAGGGGAGCCACCACCGCGCGCAGCACCCGCCGCCAGCCCTGGTGGCCGATCTCCCCCCGCTGGACAACCTGCTCGGCGAGTGCCTTGCCCACCAGCTCCCCGGCACGGGGGTCCTGGAGCACCTGGCTGAGCGCCATTCCCGAGAGCGGCTCGGCGGAGGGGCTCTCCGGGTCCAGGATCTTGCTGGCGTTGGGGCTGGCCCAGACCACCTGGCGGTCGGGCCCCACCACCATGGTGGCGTCCGATCCCAGCCGGGTCAGCAGGCGGAGCACCTGGCCCTGGAGGGTGGGCCCCGGAGTCCCCGGTACGGTCACTCCGCCCGCCAGCTCAGCTGCTGTGGGTCCAGCCGCCCGAGGTAAAGCGGATCAGCCCAGCCCTCCACCCCGGGGTCGACCTCGAGCCGCCACACACCGCCCTTGGGACAGCGCGGAGAGCGGCCCCCGGCGGCCTCCACGAAGGCGAGCATCAGGTTGCCGTGGGTGCAGATGGCGATCGGCCCCGGGCCCTTCCCCAGGAACTGGACGAGGAGCTCACGGGCCTCCTTGGGGCCGGAGGGCTCTCGATCCTCGAAGAGGAGGGGCTCGTCCTCGATCTCCAGGCCGGCGGTGTGCGCGGCTGGGACCAGGGTGTCACGGCAGCGAACCGTGGGGCTGGAGAGGTACCTCCGCACCCCGGCCGGGACCAGGACGTCCGCCAAGGCGAGGGCCTGGCGCCAGCCGGTGGCGGCGAGGGGCCGCAGTGGATCCGGCCCGGCGAAGGCGCCCCGCTCGCCGGCGACGGCGTGACGGACCAGGTAGATGGCGCGCTGGCCGCTCATCGCCCGCGGCCACCAGGGCCCATGCGACCTCCCTGGAGGGAAGGGAGGGGGGCCGTCTGTGGGCGTCGTTGGCTCCGCACTGCGCTTCCAGGGTACACGGCCGGGCTGGGCGGGCCGCCCCCCCAGCGGCGCAAACTTGGGG
>JAJYXT010000030.1 GCA_021801645.1 bacterium | reverse complement strand
GGGCCCATGCGACCTCCCTGGAGGGAAGGGAGGGGGGCCGTCTGTGGGCGTCGTTGGCTCCGCACTGCGCTTCCAGGGTACACGGCCGGGCTGGGCGGGCCGCCCCCCCAGCGGCGCAAACTTGGGGCGTGATTGAAAGCGCCAGCTGGTCTGGCTGAGGTTTGCGGGTGGCCCGGGCGGATCGGCTGGCGGCCATCGACGTGGGCAGCAACACCGTGCACCTTCTGGTGGCCGCCGCCCCCGAGGGGGCGCACCCCCGGCCCCTCTTCCGCCGGCGGGCCTTCGTCCAGTTGGGTCTGGATGTGGCCGCTACCGGCAGTGTCGGGCCGGAGCGGCTGGAGCTGGCCGGGAGGGCGCTGGCGGCTCAGGTGCAGGAGGCCCGGCGCCGCGGGGCTCGTCTCATCGCGGTCGGGGCGACCCAGGCGCTCCGCTCCGCCTCCAACGGGGAGGAGGTCGCGGCGCAGCTCGCGCGGCGCGCCGGGGTGGACCGGCTGCACATCCTCTCCTCCGAGCTGGAGGCCCAGCTGGCCTTCGACGGCGCCACCTTGGGGGTGACCCCGAGGGCGGAGTGCACGGTGCTGGACATCGGGGGAGCCTCCACCCAGGTGGCGCGCGGGCCGGCCGGTGGGCTGTGTCGGGACCGCTCCATCGAGGTCGGGTCGGGGACGCTGCTGGCGGCCGTGGACGGCGACCCTCCGACCGGCGCGGAATGGCGGGTCATGGAACGGCTGGTGGCGAGCCGGGTGCCTCGGGATCTGGCCCCGGCCACCGGGCACCTCGTCCTGGGCACCGGTGGAACCATCACCAACCTGCCCCGCCTGCTGGGCAAGGCCAAGGGCGCCTCGCTCCGCCTGCGGGAGGTGGAGCTGCTGCTGGAGCTGTTCCGGGTCGGACCGGCCACCGATCTCGCCCGTCGCAGCGGGGTCGACCTCGAGCGGGTGCGGCTCTGCCGCGGGGGAGCGGTCATCCTCGCCCAGCTCATGGACCTGCTGCAGCTGCGCTCGGTGCGGGCCTCCGAGCGGGGGCTCCGGGACGGCATGATCCTGGCACTGTTGCGCCGCGAGGAGGGCTGGTGGCGGGCCGAGGAGCATCTGGTCGGGGTGGCGGTGGGAGCTGGTGGCTGAGCCACTCTCGGCCACGGAGCTGGCTCGCCTCACCCTCGCCGACCGCGCGGATCAGCTGCGTTGGTCGGCCGCCCGTCTCCCGTTGGCGGCGGACCTCGAGGCGGTCCCCGACTGCCGGCTGGCCCTGCGCCGTTTGCGGGAGGTCTGGATGGCGCTCGAGGACCAGCTGGAGCCACATTCCACAACGCCCCAGCGGCGGCTTCGCCAGCTCTCCGCCGAGCTCCGGCCCCTGGAGCGCGCCGAGGCTCGCATCCGGCTGCTCCTGGAGCTCCTCGGGCCGGCCGGGGCGCCGGGGGGGTTGGGAGCTCCCGGGTGGCGCGGCAGGGAGCCGGAGGCGCTGCGCTCACTTCTCGAGTCCGCCCGCCTGGAAGAGGCCACCCTCCGCGAGCAGATCCTGAGCCGCCGCCTCGTATCCGAGCTAGAGGCGGCCGCCGCCCTCGGCGCGGTGGTCCAGCGGGACGGCGACGCCACCGAGGCGGTCCAGCTGGCCCGGGCCCGCCTCCCGCTGCTGTTCGAGGCGGCTTCCAGGTCCGGCCGCCCGCTGGAGCCCTCGCGCCGGCGGCGGATCCAGCGCCTGCTGCACGGGCTGGAGCTGTTCTCGCCGGCGCTGGCCCCCCAGCACCAGGTGGTGCTCTCCGAGCTCGCCAGCCTCCTGGCCCAGCTGGGGCCTCTCCGAGAGTGGAGGGAGCTGGTGGACTGGGTGGACAGGGCCGCCAAGCAGGGCCCGGCGGACCTGCGTCCCGCCCTCCGGCGCATCGTCGTTCGGGCAGAGCTGGAGACGGAGGCGGCCCAGGAGTCCGCCGAGATCGAGCTCTCCCGCTTGGATCAGGGGGGCTGGTGGCGCACCGCGGCCCTCGCCTGCCTGCCGGAGCGGCGCCGCTCCTCCCGTTCCCCGGGCGGCTGACCCCGGGTTCTCCCGCCGATATCCTGGGGGCATGGGACAGGCCCCCCTCGACTGTCTGGTGATTGGCGGTGGCGTGATCGGGCTGGCGGTGGCCCGGGAGGTGGCCAGGAAGGGCCGGTCCGTGGCCCTCTTGGAGCGGCGCTCAGAGCCGGGAGCCGAGGCTACCGCGGCCGCCGCGGGAATGCTGGCCGCAGCCGCTGAGGCCCACTCTCCCGGCCCCTTCTTCGATCTGGCGCGCCGGAGCGCCGACCTCTGGCCGGGGTGGGCAGAGCAGCTCTTCGAGGAGTCCGGCGTCGATGTGGAGTACCAGGGTGGCGGTCTGCTACGGGTCACCACCAGCTCGGAGGTGGTCGGAGACCTGGAGATCCGCCGGGCCTGGCAGCTGGCCCAGGGGCTGAAGGTGTCCGGGCTGCTCGGCCTCGAGGAGCTGCGCCGGGAGGTGCCCCAGCTGGGCTCGGACGTGGTCGCCGGCCTGCACTACCCGGGGGTCGCCCACGTTCACAGCCACCGGGTGGCCGAGGCCCTGGCGCTGGCCGCCAGCCGGGCCGGTGTGCGGCTCCAACTCTCGGCCGAGGTCACCGGGGTGCGTCCCAGCGGCGACCTCTTGGAGGTTACCGTGGGCGCCGAGCGACACTTCGCGCATCGGGTGGTGTTGGCCACCGGGTGCTGGGGGGAGCCGCTTCTGCGTGGCCTCGGCGTGAGCCTTCGCCCCGAGCCCGTGCGGGGTCAGATGCTGGCCCTGCGCCCTCGTGGCCTTCCCCTGCCCGAGATCGTCTTCGGGGACCACGGGTACGTCCTCCAGAAGCGGTCCGGCCTGGTTCTGGCTGGAGCCACCGAAGAGCGGGTCGGGTACCTGGCCGAGACGACCCTGGAGGGTGTGGCCAAGCTGGCCGCCATGGCCCGGTCCTTGCTTCCCGACCTGGGCCCGGCCGAGTTCTCCGGGGCCTGGGCGGGCCTGCGGCCCTTCCTGCCATCCGGACCGGTGATCGGCCCACTGCCCCAGGACCCCAGGGTGATGCTGGCGCTGGGCCACTTCCGCAACGGGATCCTGCTGGCCCCCGTGACGGCCCAGCTGCTGGGTGAGGCACTGGCCGATGGACAAGAGCCGGCGGGGCTCACCGTCTTCAGCCCCCGGCACATCCTCGGAGGGTGACGGTCAGGCCGTCCGAGGCCAGGAGCGCCCCGGGGAGCGGCCGGCGCTCGTTGAGGTGGGTGAGGATCAGCCGGAGCGACGGCAGCTCACGCATCAGCGTCGCGACCTCCTCCCCCCAGAGGTGGGTCGGCTGCGGGCCGCTGAAAGAGCTGCACTCACAGAGCAAATGGTCCACCGATCTGGCCAGGCGCAGAAGACCGGGGCAGTAGGTGGTGTCGCCGGTGTAACCGAGGCTCAGCCCGGGGATGGCGATCCGGTATCCCAGGCACTCCAGCTCCGGGGCGTGGATCACCGAGTACGCCTCGACCTGGTACCCGGCCACCTCGCCGGAGCGGCCCTCCTCCCACTCCTCGACCCTGGCCCAGAGGGGTCCGTCCTCCGCCTCAATCCGGGACCAGAGCCCGGTCCCGAAGGCGGTCTCCCCGAGGACCTTCAGGTGG
>JAJYXT010000002.1 GCA_021801645.1 bacterium | reverse complement strand
GGCGGCGGTGGGGATCACCCTCCTCCTCAGCACCTTCGGGGGCCTTCGGATCCGGCGAAATGTGGGGAGTTGGCCTCCTGGCGGCCCACCACTGCCTCTGGAGCCGTAGAATCCTGGTCACACCCTAGGACTTGTCCACATTGTCGATCACCACCACGTCCAACGGCGGGAGCGCCGCCACACCAGTGGAAGTACTCAAGGTCTCCGCCACCTCCCAGCCGGTGAAGGTGGCCGGGGCGATTGCGGGCGTGGTCAGAGTCCAGCAGAAGGTGGAGATCCAGGCCATCGGCGCCGGCGCCATCAACCAGGCCATCAAGGCGATCGCCATCTCCCGCGGATACGTGGCGGCGGGGGGGCTGGATCTGGTCTGCATCCCCTCGTTCATCGACCTCGCCATCAACGGTGAGGACCGGACGGGGATCCGGCTCATGGTCGAGGTCCGCTGAAAACGGGAGCGGCCGCCAACCCCCGCTTCCTGCCCCTGCCCCTGGCCGAGGCGCGCCCCCGGCGGGTTCCGCTGGCGCCGGTGGGGACGGAGGCGCCCAGGGTGCACATCTGGCAGGTCGGCTGCCAGATGAACGCCGCGGACGCGGACACCTTGGCCGAACGCTGCGCCGAGATCGGGATGCGGCCGGGGGCAGAGCTCCCCGACGCTGACCTCGCGATCCTGGTCACCTGCGCCATCCGCCAGCACGCCGAGGACAAGGCGGCCAGCAAGCTGGGCGAGCTGGCGAAGTGGAAGGAGCAGCGCCCCGGCAGGGCGATCGCACTTACCGGGTGCATGGCTGGCGAGCACGGGGCGGGGCTCCTGCGCCGCTTCCGCTACCTCGACTACGTCTTCGACATGCGCGATACCGATGGCTTCTTCGCTCGCCTCCAGGACACCTTCCAGGGATCCCTTGAGGGACCGGTGCCCCTGCCCGCCTCCGACCGTCTCTGCTCCTACCTCCCCGTGATCCTGGGGTGCAACGAGATGTGCACCTACTGCATCGTGCCGTTCGTCCGCGGGCGGGAGAGCAGCCGGCCCAGCTCGGAGGTTGTCGCCGAGGCCGGACGGATGGTGGACGGAGGGGTGCGGGAGATCACCCTCCTCGGCCAGAACGTGAACTCGTACGTGGACCCCGAGACGGGCGAGGGGCTGGCGGGTCTGCTGGCCCGGGTGGACTCGGTGCCCGGGCTGGATCGCCTGCGCTTCCTCACCTCTCACCCAAGGAATGCCAGCGAGGAGCTACTCCAGGCGATCGCCGATCTTCCCCGCCTGTGCGAGAACCTGTACCTCCCGGTCCAATCCGGAGACGACCGGTGCCTGAGGCGCATGAAGCGCGACTACCGTGCTCAGGACTATCTCCGCATCCTGGAGCGGGCGCGAGCGTTGGTACCGGGCATCGGCCTCAGCACCGACATCATCGTGGGCTTCTGCGGGGAGACCGAGGAGGAGTTCCTGTCGACCTACAGGATGCTGGAGGAGGTCGAGTTCGACACGGTGCATGTGCAGGCCTACTCCCCGAGGCCCGGGACGGCCGCCTATCGGCGCGCCGACGACGTGCCCCTCCCGGAGAAGCAGGAGCGGCTCCAGCGGATTCTCGCGCTTCAGCGAGAGATCAGTGCCCGCCGCAACCGCGCCCTGGTGGGGCAGCGTGTCGAGGTCCTCGTGGAGGGGGTGGGGGAGGGGGAGCGCCCATACGGGCGCACCCGCCAGAACCGCCTGGCCTGGCTGGAGCCGGGGCCGAAGGCAGGGGATCTCATCTCAGCGGAGGTGGTACAAGCCACGGCCTGGCAGCTGCAGTGCGCTTGACCTTCCGGTACTGGATTGTCCCCGGACCGCAGCCCGGGAGATAGGGTGGCGGCCGCGCCCACCCCGGCCCTGCGCCAGTACCAGGAGGCCAAGGCGGCCCACCCGGACTGCATCGTCCTCTTCCGGCTCGGGGACTTCTTCGAGATGTTCGCCGAGGACGCCCTGCGGGCGGCCCCCGTCCTAGGAGTGGCGCTCACGAGCCGGGACTTCGGTCACGGGGGGCGGATTCCCATGTGCGGGGTTCCCCACCACAGCGTCGACGCGTACACCCGGCGGCTGCTTGAGGCGGGAATCAAGGTCGCGGTCTGCGATCAGGTGGAGGATGCCCGCCCAGGCGCCAAATTGGTGGAGCGAAGGGTCACCCGGGTTCTCAGCTCAGGGACCCTGGTCGAGGACTCCCTCCTGGAGCCCACCACGGCCCGCCGCTGTGCGGCCCTGCTGCCCGCCGGTGCTGCCGGAATCGGGGTGGCAGCCGTGGACTACAGCACCGGTGAGGGCCTGCTCAGCGTGCTGCCCGGCGATCTGTCATCGGCACTAACCCAGCTCGCGGCTGAGGACGTCGTCGAGGCGTTGGTCCCTGAGGCCCTGCGGGAGGGTCTCCTCTGCCCGCCGCCCCTGGACCTCACTGCCCGCCCGGAGGCCACGTTTTCCGCCTCTGCCGGTGTCGAGCTGGCGGAGAGCCTCGGCCTTCCCCCCGGCGACGGCCCGCTGGACGATGGCCGGTCCTCGGCCCTGGGTG
Source organism: bacterium (assembly GCA_021801645.1). GTDB lineage: Bacteria > Chloroflexota > Dormibacteria > Aeolococcales > Bog-877 > JAJYXT01. Next base: position 19,637 of record JAJYXT010000002.1, on the reverse strand, counting down.
CTCTGGCCGCCCTGGTGGCGTATGGCCGGTCCGCTCGCCTGCTCGCCGACCCGGCATTCCTTCGACTGACCTGGTCGGAGCCGGCCTGGGCAATGCGGCTCGACCTCCACACCAGGCGCAACCTCGAGCTGGTGGAGCCCCTGGCACCAGGAGGGCTGACCGCCCTGCGACTTCTCGATCGCTGCCGTACGGCTGCGGGCTCAAGGAGGATCAGAGCCTGGTTGCTGAATCCCCTCACCGAGCTCGGCCGGCTGCGCTCGCGGCAGGCCGCGGTCGCCACTCTCATGGATCGAGGGGCGGCAAGGAGCGAGCTGCTGGGGGTGTTGGCGCAATGCCGAGATCTGGAGCGGCTGACCGGCCGCTGCGCCCATGGGGTGGCAGGCCCGCGGGACCTGCAGTCGCTGGCGACCACCGTGCTCCTGCTTCCCAGGCTGGCGGAGTCCGCCGCAAGCACTGCGGACGCCCGCCTGGAGCAGCTGGCTGAGGCTCTGAGGGGCGCCCCACTGGAGATGGCCTCGAGGCTCACCAGGATCCTGGTTGCTGACCCGCCGGTGACTTCGCGCGAGGGTGGGTACATCCGGCCGGACCAGGACCAAGAGCTGGCCTCGATCCTGGAGGAGAGCCAGGGTGCCCGGCAGTACATCTCCGATCTGGAGGCCAAGGAGCGCAGCCGGACAGGGATAAGGACCTTAAAGGTGGGGTACAACCGGGTCTTCGGCTATTACATCGAGGTGAGACGGTCAGCCCAGGAGCAGCTTCCTCCGGACTACCAACGCCGGCAGACCCTGGTCGGCGCCGAGCGATACGTCACCGCGGAGCTCAAGGAGCGGGAGCTCGTGGTCCTCTCGGCGCGGGAGCGTGCCCTGCGCCGCGAACAGGAACTGCTCCGCCAGCTCCTGGCCGAGGTGACCGCCCATGCCGCCGCCCTCTCTCGGGCCGCCGGCGCCCTGGCGGAGTTGGACGCCCTCAGTGCGCTGGCACTCACCGGCGTTGAGCTGGGCTGGGTCATCCCCGAGGTTGACGTCACGCTCTCACTCGACCTCCAAGATGGCCGCCACCCCCTGGTCGAGCAGGCTGTGGGTACCGACCGGTTCGTGGCCAACAGCTGCCGGATGGACGGAGAAGGCGAGCGGATTTGGCTCATCACCGGTCCAAACATGGCTGGGAAGTCCACCTTTCTCCGCCAGGTTGCCCTCCTCTGCCTGTTGGGCCAGATCGGGGCACCGATTCCCTGCTCCCGGGCCCGGTTCGGACTGGTGGACCGGATCTTCACCCGGGTTGGCGCCCAGGACGACATCTCAGGCGGGCGCTCCACGTTCATGGTCGAGATGACTGAAGTGGCGGAGATCCTGAGGGGGGCAACCCGGCGCAGCCTGGTCCTGCTGGATGAGGTCGGGCGTGGGACCAGCACCTACGACGGCCTGAGCCTCGCTCAGGCCATCCTCGAGGACCTACACAGCCGGCCCTCGGCTCCGGCCCGTGTCCTCTTCTCGACCCACTACCACGAGCTCACCGCCCTCGACCGTCTTCCGGGGCTCCGCAACTACCGGATGGAGGTCCACGAGGAGGGCTCCGGTCCGCATCCGGAGGTCACCTTCCTGCACACGGTGGTACCCGGGGGTGCCGACCGGTCTTACGGGCTGCACGTGGCCCGGCTGGCCGGCGTGCTCCCCACCGTGGTGGCACGAGCCGAAGAGGTGTTGCGGGAGCACGAGAGCCAGCGACCCCTGGCCCAGGAGTCGCTGGGGGGGACGCAGCTGCCCCTTCCGCTTCCTCCGTTCGACCCCTTGCTCGACGAGCTGAAGGGCCTCGAGGTGGACCGGATGACTCCTCTGGAGGCGCTGCAGAAGCTGTCTGAGTGGCAGCGCCGATCCACGGTGTCGGGATGACCGAAGGCCCGTCCCATCAGGGGACGCTGGATCCCGGGAGGATCAGGCGTCTCCCGCCTGAGGTGGCCGAGTTGATAGCCGCCGGCGAGGTGGTTGAGCGTCCGGCGTCCGTCCTCAAAGAGCTGATCGAGAACTCCCTCGACGCCGGGGCAACGGCCCTGACGGTCGACATCGAGGGCGGTGGGGTCGACCTCATCCGGGTCAGCGACGACGGCTGGGGGATGACCCAGGGCGAGCTGGCCGCCGCCTTCGAGCGCCACGCCACCAGCAAATTGGCCGCAGCGGAGGACCTGGCGGCCATCGCCACCCTGGGATTCCGGGGCGAGGCCCTGGCCAGCATCGCGGCCGTCGCGGAGGTGGTGGCCATCAGCCGCGAGCGAACGGCAACCCGCGCCCATGAGGTGAAGGTCGGACCCGGGGGTATGAGGGGGCCAACGGTGACGGCGGGACCGGTCGGCACCACCATCACCGTCCGCCAGCTTTTCCAGACCCTGCCCGCCCGGCGAGCCTTTCTTCGTTCGGCGCGGTCCGAGGCGGCCGCCTGCCTCCGAGTGGTCGCCGACGCGGCTCTCGGGTGGCCTCGGGTCCGCTGCCAGCTACGCTCCCAGGGGCGGACGGTGCTCAGCACGCCGGGTAGCGGAGACCTGCTGGACGCCCTGGCGGCCGTCTTCGGTGAGGGAGCGCGCGACGCAGCGGTTGAAGTGGACGCCCCGGATGAGCAGGTGAGCGTCGCCGGGGCTGTCTGCGGCCCCAGCCGCACCTTGGCCACCCGACAGGGAACGGTGGTGTTCGTGAACGGGCGCCGGGTGCAACAGCGATCACTCCTAGCCGCCGTGGAAGCGGCCTATAGAGGAATGATGGAGGTGGACCGCCACCCCATTGCGGTTCTCCAGATCACCTGCGACCCACTTGGGGTGGACGTCAACGTCCACCCCACCAAGCGGGAGGTTCGCCTGCGGAACGAGGGGGCGGTCTTTGACTCACTACAGAGGGCCTGCTGGGAGGCCCTCCACCGTGCCCGCCCGGCGCCCATCCATTGGGAGAGCCGTCCCCCACGTGGTCAGGGCGAGCAGCCGTCCCGCTCTGCCGGCCCGCCGCATGGGCTCTGGGAGGACGGGCCGCTGCCGTCCGGGGGAGGTTCAGCGGACCCACGGCCGCTGGAGGGGGCCGGGAGCTGGAGGCCGCTGGGACAGGCTCACCACCGCTACCTGGTGGTGGAGACACCAGGAGGCCTGGCAATCCTGGATCAGCATGCGGCCCACGAGAAGGTCCTCTACGAGCGCTACCTCGATGATCTGGCGGCAGGCCGACCGGGAGTGGACTCCCAGGGGCTGGTGGAGCCGCTCCTGGTTGATCTTCCGGCCGGATGCGACTTCGACCAGGAGGTCGAGGCGGAGCTTTCCCGGGCGGGGTTCGAGGTGGGGCTGTTCGGGGAGCGGACCTTGAGGTGCACGGCCGCACCGGCCGGCATGCCCGCATCTCGAGCGGAGGACGCGCTCCTGGACGCGCTGACCAGGAGGGAGGCTGGTCCGTCTCAAGGTGAGCTGCATCGGATGGCGGCGCTGCTCGCCTGCCACAGCGCGGTGCGCTTCGGAGACCCCATGTCGCCGGAGGAGACCCGCGCGCTCCTGGCCTCGTTGTCCCGCACCAAGGGGGGAATCACCTGTCCCCACGGGCGGCCCGCGGTCCTGGTGATGGGGGAGGGGCTCCTGCTGACCGCCTTCCACCGGCAGTGATCGGAGGGGACCGGCGGTCGGTGGTGGCGATCATGGGTCCCACCGCATCGGGAAAGACCGCGCTCGCGGTGCAGCTGGCGCTGGCCTTCGGAGGCGAGCTGGTCAATGCCGACTCTCGGCAGGCGATCGCGGGTGTTCGGGTCGGGGTCTGCAAGCCCAGCGCAGCGGAGCTGCTCGGCGTGCCCTGCCACGGCTTGGACTGGCGCCAAATTGGAGAGCCCTACAGCGCCGCCGAGTTCGCCCTCTGTGCCCGCAAGGTGCTAGACGAGATCTGGTCCCGCGGCAGCCTCCCCATCGTCGTCGGGGGAACCGGCCTCTACGTTCGAGGTCTCCTCGGCGGCTTCGACTTCGGCGAGCTGCCTTCCTCCCCGGCCCTGAGGTCCGCCTCGCCGGGGTTGTTGTCCACCGTCGCGCCCGAGGTGGCGGCGGCGGTTGATCTGCGCAACCCCCGGCGGGTGGCGCGGGCATTGGAGCTGGCCCGGGCGGGCCGGCAGCCGGCTGCCCAGAAGCCCCAGTGGACCGCCACGCGTCTCGCCAATCGGATTGAGCGCGGCGACCTCCGGAAACGGATCGAGGCCCGGGCACATGGCCTTATCGGGCAGCCCCTGGCAGACGAGATCACCCGACTGCGAGTCCAGGGACTTTCGGACGACGTGATCAGCGGAATCGCGATCGGCTACCGCGAGGGCCTCGCCTGGCTTGATGGCCACCTCTCCGGCGTCGAAGCGGCGGACGCCATCTCGAGACGCACCTGGAGGTACGCGCGCAGCCAGCTGACCTGGCTCCGCTCCGAGCCCGAGCTCACCTGGGTGAGCTCGGCCACGGAGGCCGAGCAGCTCGTCTCGCTGGTCTTGCGGCGGGAGCCGGTGGCCACCCCGTGAGGGTATTCGACGAGGCTCGCCAGCAGCGGGGCGAGAAGGTCTTTCTGCTCGCCTGGGCACCAGGAGAGGCGGAGATGGCGCGGGTGGAGGGGGAGATGGAGGAGCTGGTGGAGCTGGCCACCACCGCGGGGGCGATTGTGGTGGGCTCCGAGATCCAGCGGCGAGCGAGCATCGACCCCGCTCTTTTCTTCGGTCGGGGCAAGGTGGAGGAGATCCGGACCTTGCACTCCGAGTTGGACTTCGGCCTGGTGATCACCAATGACGAGCTCTCACCCCGGCAGCAGCGCAATCTCGAGGACGCGCTGGGGGTCCCCATAGTGGACCGCGCCGGACTCATCCTCGACATCTTCGCCCAGCACGCCCGCTCCCGCGAGGGAAGGATCCAGGTGGAGGCCGCCCAGCTTCGACACCTCCTGCCCCGGCTCACCGGCAGCCAGAGCCGCTCTCGGCTGGGAGGCGGAATCGGCACCCGGGGACCTGGAGAGCAGCAGCTGGAGACCGATCGCCGCAGGATCCGCACCCGGCTGAGGGCTCTGGACCGCGACCTGGGCCAGGTCCGGGACAGCCGGGCCCTGCGCCGGGCCGGGCGCAAACGCCGTCCCTTCCAGACCATTGCCCTGGTCGGGTACACCAATGCGGGGAAGTCATCCCTCCTGAACAGCCTGACAGCCGGTGGGGCTCGCTCTGAGAACCAGATGTTCGCCACCCTCGACCCGACCACCCGGGCCGTTGACCTCGGGGTGGGGCCGGTCACCCTGCTGGTGGACACCGTTGGATTCATACAGAAGCTCCCGACCGAGCTGGTCACCGCCTTCCGCGCCACCCTGGAGGAGGTGGCGGAGGCCGACCTCCTGCTTCACGTGCTGGACGCCAGCCGGTCCGGTGCCATGGCCCGACTCGAAATCGTGCACTCCACCCTCGATGAGCTTGGCATCTCGGGCACGCCGATGGTGCTGGCGGTCAACAAGCTCGACCTCTGCAGTCCCGAGGCCCGTCTGCGCCTTGCCATGTACTCCTCCGAGCGCTACCTGGGGGTGGGGCTGGTGAGCGCCAGAACCGGAGAGGGACTCCCCGAGCTGCGCCGGGTGCTCTCGCGGGCGCTGTCCTCCGGCTGGGTCCCGGCCCAGGCCGTGTTCCCCTATCAGGAGCGATCGGCCGTCGACCTCTGGCGGCGTTATGGGGTCGTGGAGTCAGAGGAGTTCACGGCCGACGGCATCAGAGTCAGCGGCCGGGTCCCCGATGGTCTGTGGGGCCAGATCTCCCAGCGGCAGGCGCGAACGTAGGCGACGAGCCTCAGCGCAGCAGGCGAATGACCGCTCCCACCCGGCCCTCGATCAGCACGTCATTGGCGTAAATCGGTTCATAGGCCGGATTGGAGGGCTGGAGGCGAACCCGTCCCGGTTCACGGAACAACCGCTTCACTGTGACTTCGGACTCGCCGGTAAGCCCGTTGTCGACCCGGGCCACCACCAGAGAGCCTTCCTCGGCCTGAGTTCCCGGCCGAACCACGACCAGGTCCCCGTCGAAGATCCCGTCGCCCGTCATGCTGTCGCCGCGCACCCTGAGGAGGAAGGAGTCATCGCCACCGGCAATCTCCGGCCCGACCACGATCTGGTCTTCGATGTTCTGCTCCGCCAACAGCGGGGCTCCGGCCGCCACCTGTCCCACGAGGGGAAGGGTCCTGGCTGAGGCCAGGCGCTGACGCGCATCGATGGCTTCAGACAACGTTACCGTCCGCGACTTTGTCGGGTCCCGGTGGATCACCCCGAGACGCTCCAGCGTATTTAGGTGGGTCTGCACTGTCGAACTGGAGGTGAGGCCCACGGCACGCCCGATGTCACGCACCGACGGGGGATAGTCACCGGCCCGTGCGCGATCGCGGAGGTACTCGACGATCTGGCGCTGCCGGGGGCTGAGAGAGTCCAACTTCATGGCGATCTCCTGAGGGGCCGCGCGCGGGCAAACATCTGCTCGCAGGATCTTAGCAGGCCTAAAGGTGAAGTTGCAAACCGATGTTCGCGGCGCCCGCAGGGACCTGACTGCGGCCGCTGGCGGCGGTCTGCGGGCTGCTCTCTCCAGGGCCCGACGGTTCCCCGCAGCCGGTCTGCGCCGGCCGTCGCCCGACGTCGATGGTGGCAGACGGCACCCGTGAAGATCACCCTTGACAAGTTGTGGGCGACAACATATGCTGCGCGCGGTTGCCGGGGCGCACCCCGGCTGGAAGCCGCTGCAAGGGAGGGCCGGGCGGGAGAGACCATGGCCGGGGGCCACCACTGGAGGTCACCCGGCGTGCGGAGTTGCGAGTGAAGTTATCAGGCATCAGAAGTTGGCAGGGAGGGTATGCCCTATGGACGTCGACAGCCGAGGGGCGGTGGACAGCGCCCCGCGATGGTCAGTTGTGGGCCGCAAGATGAAGCGGTCGGGCTGGGCGGGTCTGGTGGCCGGCGTAGCCCTGGTCGTGGCCGCGTGTGGGTCGACCACGACGTCGCCCTCCAAGCCCAAGTCGGTCACCGTGCCCAACGTCAGCATCAGCTCCTTCAACTTGAACTTCTCCGCCATGACTCAGTTCAAGAGCCTCACGGCAGCGGGCAAGGGTCTGGTCGGAGCGATCCTCCCAGACACCACCTCGTCCACGCGGTACACCGAGTTTGACGCTCCCTACCTGACCAAGGCCTTCGAGGCGGCCGGGTACTCGCCTTCCCAGTTCACGGTGACCAATGCTCAGGGGAGCGACGCCACCGAGCTCTCGATGGCGGAGTCGGACATCACCCGGGGAGCCAAGGTGCTGATCATGGACCCACTGGACGGGACCGTGGCCAGTGAGATCCAGTCGTACGCGGCATCCCACGGCGTGGCGCTCATCAGCTACGACCGCGCCACCTTCGCCGGCACCAACACCTACTACGTGAGCTTCAACAACTTCAAGGTGGGCCAGCTGATCGGAACCGGATTCGAGGCCTGCGTCTCCAGCTACGGCATCAGCCACCCCATGGTGTGGGAGGTCGATGGGGGAGAGAACAGTGACCCCAACGCTATCTCCTTCGCCCAGGGCTACAACTCGGTGATCTGGGGTACCAAGACCACCCCTCTCACCCCTCCCATGACCAACAGCAAGGGCTACACCCTGGTCGGCGACCAGGTGACCCTCAACTGGGACGTGGCCACTGCCGGCACCAACTTCGCCCAGGCGCTCACCGCCCACCCCAACATCAACGCCGTGGTGGTCGCCAATGACGAGATGAACGCCGAGGTGGTTCAGGACCTCAAGAACAAGGGCGTTGCCCCGCACACCGTTCCCACCACCGGTCAGGACGCGACCCTGACCGGAGCCGAGAACATCCTCGAGGGGTACCAGTGCGGCACGGTGTACAAGCCCATCTACTTGGAGGCCCAGGACGCGGTGGCCCTGGCCACCATCCTGCGCGCCGGCAAGACCCCGCCGAGTAGCCTTGTCAACGGAACCACCGTCGACCCGGCCAACTCGAGCATCACTGAGCCGGCCTCACTCCTGACTCCGGAATGGGTCACGACCTCCAACATGGAGCAGACCCTGATCAAGGACCAGTTCATCTCCGCTGCCAGCCTCTGCTCCGCGGTCGGGCAGAGCGTGTGCACGCAGTACGGAATCCACTAAGGTCACCTTTTGAGGTGGGGAACGGGGGCCGCACCACCGGGTGCGGCCCCTCGGACCCTCCCATTACTGACCTATTAGAGGAGAAGCCCGCAGGTGATGTCCCCGGTACCCGGACCCGAGTCCCCGGCGACCGGTGCCGCCGCGGCATCCTCACTCTCTCCCGCCGCACCGCCACTGCTCCAGCTGCGCGGTGTGGACAAGCACTTCGGGGCAGTCCAGGCGCTGTACCACGTCGACCTCGACCTGCCGGCGGCGCAGGTGACCGCCCTCTGCGGGGACAACGGGGCCGGCAAGTCGGTGCTCACCCGGTGCATCGCCGGCATTCACCAGCCCGATCACGGCGAAATCCTCTGGAACGGCAAACCGGTCCACATCCGCGGACCGCGAGATGCCGCTGACCTGGGGATCGAGGTCGTCTACCAGGACCTGGCCCTGGCGGACAACCTTGACATCGTCCAGAACATGTTCCTGGGGCGCGAGCGGGTGCACCGCGGCCTGCTCAACGAAGATTCCATGGAGCGAGCGGCAGCGGAGACGCTGCGCAACCTCAAGGTGACCACGGTGCGGTCCATCCGTCAGCCGGTTGCCTCTCTGTCGGGTGGGCAACGCCAGGCGGTGGCGGTCGCCAAAGCGGTCATGTGGAACTCCAAGCTGGTCCTCCTCGACGAGCCCACCGCGGCTCTCGGCGTCGTGCAGACGCGCATGGTGCTCGAATTGGTCCGCACCCTGAGGGACCACGGGCTCGGCGTGATGGTCATCAGCCACAACCTGAACGACGTCTTTCAGGTCGCGGACCGGCTGGCCGTCCTCCACCTGGGTCGCAAGGTGGCGGAAGGGCCGGTGGCCGATTTCGACCTCCAGAGCGTCGTCCAATACATGACCACCGGCAGTGCGCACCGGTGACCGGGAAGTTCAGTTCATGAGCCCGAGGGAGGCGTGATGGCGAAGGTCGAAGACGAGCTGGGGCGGACCGCCTTGGACGAGGAGGTTGAGCCTACGGCAGCCGCCGAGATCGCGGCCCCACCTGAGATCTTGGCCGAGTCGCTCGGGGAATACATCCGGGCCTGGGGGCGGCGGGTTGCGGGCGGGGAGAGCGGCGCACTCCCCGTGGTCCTCGCCCTGGTCATCATCGCGGTGGCCTTCGAGATATGGACCCAGGGGCTGTTCCTCTCGCCTCAGAACCTGGTCAACCTCTTCATCGAGAGCATGGTCTTCATGACCTTGGGGATGGCCGAGATCTTCGTCCTCCTGCTGGGTGAGATCGACCTTTCCGCGGGCTACGTCCTGGCCGTCGCCGCCGGCATCGCCGGCCTCCTGGTCCAGAAGCCTGGGCCTAACTGGCCCTGGTGGCTTGCCATCATCACGGCCCTGGTGTGCTCCGGGGTGACCGGGGCCGTATGGGGACTCCTGGTCTCTAAGCTCCACCTACCCTCCTTCGTCGTCACCCTGGCGGGCCTCCTGATCATGTGGGGCGTCATGCTGGTGATCCTGGGCAACGCCGGCGTCGTCTCGATCTCCAGCCACATCCTGGTCAACCAGCACGTCCTGTACCAGATCGTCAACGGGAACATCCCACCGGTGGCCGGATGGGTCGGGCTGGCCGTGCTATCCCTGCTGTTCGCCGGCATCACCATCTCCCGGGACTTCGGCAGGCGGCGGAAAGGGCTGGTGGCGCCGCCGCCCGGCCTGACCATCCTCAAGATCGCCTTCTTCGTGGCCGCGGGAATCGCCGTGGTGGCGGTCTGCAATGTCAACCGAGGATCTTCCCTAGTTGTCCTTGCGGGCGTGCCCTGGGTGGTGCCGATCGTGCTGGTCGTGCTCCTGCTCTGGGTCGTCCTGCTGCAAAGGACCAAGTTTGGGCGCTACGTGTACGCCATTGGAGGTAACCCGGACGCCGCGCGACGGGCTGGCGTCAGCCTCGCCGCGGTGCGCACCTGGGCCTTTGCGCTGGCCGGGGTGACCGCCGGCTTCTCCGGCATCCTCTACCTCTCCTGGCAGGGGGGCACGTCCACCAACGTCAACGGCGGCCAGTACGTGCTCTACGGAGTGGCGGCGGCCGTCATCGGCGGCACCAGCCTATTCGGCGGTCGGGGAAAGATCGCCCAGGCAGTTTTGGGTGGGTTGGTCATCGGCGCGATCTACAACGGACTCTATCTCCAGGGAGTGCAGGTTCAGTGGCAGCTGATCGCCACCGGCCTGGTGCTGGTGGGTGCGGTGCTGGTCGACACCCTCTCGCGGCGCGGGACCCTCTCTGGGAGCGCCACCCGAATCTGAGTTCCAAGCTCACCAGGGAAGCTGCAGCAATGGCCAGGCAGGCCGAGAAGTGACCGAGGCGCAGCTGCGGACATCGGAGGCGCGCGGCAGCCACAGAGACGGACGGTGGCCACACCAAGCCGCCGCAGGGCGTCACCTCAGCCCGCGGCCCGCCTATTCAGGCCAGAGGAGCCGCTGAAGGCTTTGGCCAGGACCGAGAAGGGCGCCACTCAGGACACGGTCCGCCGGCACAATCTGGGAACCCTGCTCGGCCATGTGCACCGGCATGGGCCGACTTCGCGAGCTCGCCTGACCCGGCTCCTCGGGCTCAACCGGGCCACCATCGGCTACCTGGTGGATGACCTGGCAGCACGTGGCCTGGTGACCGAGATGCCCGAGACTGAGCAGGCGCCTCGCGGCCGCCCCTCCAAGGTGGTGGCGGTCCGCGGTGATCTCCACCAGGCCCTCGCCGTGCATGTTGGAGTCGACGCGGTGGAGCTGGCCTTGGTGGGACTGGGCGGCACCCTTTTGGCCCGGCGTCGGTCCGCGTTCTCTCGCCCGGGGGACCGCTCGGTGGAGCACGTTGTTCGCACCATCTCTCGCCTGGCGACCAGGGTGCTGGCCGAGAACACGGGTGCGCTGGTGGGGGTGGGAGTGGCGGTCCCGGGCACCGTGAGTCCTGACGGCGAGATGGTGAACTTCGCTCCCAACCTGCGTTGGCGCCAGGTTCCGCTGGCCAGGCTGCTGCAGGAGGAACTGGGGGTGGGCGCGGCGGTGCGGGTGGGCAACGACGCCAACTTGGGCGCGGTGGCGGAGCACTCCCGGGGGGTGGGAATCCAGGTGAACGACCTCATCTACCTTCACGCCGAGGTCGGGGTGGGCGCAGGGATCATCACCGGGGGCCGGATGCTCGAGGGGGCAGGCGGGTACGCCGGCGAGGTCGGCCACATGCAGCTCAACCCCGGGGGACTGGCTTGCCACTGCGGCTCACGGGGTTGTTGGGAGACCGAGGTGGGTGAGGACGCCCTCGTGCGTCGCGTCGGTCTCCCGCCGGGGGGACGCAGCAAGGTTGACCTGGTGCTGCGACGAGCCCGCGAGGGGGACAGGGTCTGCCGGGAGGCGGTGGAGGAAACCGCCCGATGGCTGAGTGTGGGGCTCGTCAACATGCTCTCCGCCCTCGATCCGGAGATGGTCATCTTGGGCGGAGTCTTCGAACAGATCCTCGACCTCTGCCCGGAGACCCTCGCCGATCGCGTGGTCCAAACCTCGCGCTACTTCCACCCCGACGGGGTGGCGCTGGTCCGCCCGGCTTTTGGGCGCAGCTCGGTTCTTCTCGGCGCTGCCGAACTCGGCCTTAAGACGGTCCTCGAGGATCCCGCCAGCGTCTCCCCAATGACGGAGCTCCGACCTCTGGACCTCCAGAGGCCATCGGCCCCGGGTACCCAATCTGCGCCACTGCGGCGGGGGAGGGAGAATCCCGAGCACCAGCCGGTCCGCGAGCTCAGCCCTAGGTCCGATCGGCTTGCGGTGGGTCTTAAGGATCCCGGCGCTCTGATCCACTGACGGCCGGAAGCGGGCCAAAGGTAGTCCAGCAGCAGGCGGGCCCGTCCCAAGAGACCATCGCGATGCCCACCGGGCCTGCGCACAGGGGCTCCTGAGGCTTCTCAGAAGTTGTGCGACTTGCAATCCGCACATCTGTTCTGTATACTCCACACAGATGTTCGACAGAAGATCGCGGCAATCCAACCCGGCAGAGGAGCGGAGCTGGCAAACCCAGCGCCGACGGGTGGTGCGCGCCCTGGTCGTAGCCGGCGCGATCGCCGTGGCCATGACCCAGATCGCCCTGGGCACCACGCGGCCTACCTACTCGGTCGTCACGGTGCGTGCCGGGCAGAGCCTCTGGGTGATAGTCGCCAGCCACTACCCGCAGTCCGATCCTCGGCAGGTGATCCCCCTGGTCCAGGCGGCCAATCACCTCAGCTCGGCGGTCATCTATCCGGGGGAGGTCCTCAGGCTCCCTGCGCTGCCGGCCTCATAACCCAGCAGTCGGACCGGCATGAGGCGGATCCACCACTCCGCCCACTCCAGCGTTCCCAACTTCATCTCAGCATCCCCCGCGACCGCGCGGGGGACATTCAAGCGCTCCACCGATTCTGCGGGACCGCTGGCCAGCACCACCCGGTGTTGGTCGGAGACTCCCTGTCCCACGATGACCGTGGCATGGGGCTTCCGCCTGAGCACCGCAAGGCGCACCGAGCCCGAACCGGTGGGAAGCCAGATCGTGCCACTGGGCGCGAGATGGAATGAGACCGGGACAAGAAGGGGCGCCCCCTCTTCGGCGGCGACCCCCAACACGCAGTGTCGCTGCTCTTGGCAGAAGGAGAGGAGCCGCTCCGCGGTCATCCGGTGCTCCTCGGGCCAGGCAGCGCGCAGGGAGGTGCCGGCTCGTCGCCAGGAGCCGTCAATGAGATCTTGCAGCGACTCCGCCGGACGCTTGTTCTCGGGCACCTGGCCAATGATGGCAGCCGGCCGGCGCCACCTGACGGCGGCCGGATACCCTAAAGGCATGGAGGAGATCAGCGCCACGGTGCGCCGCCTCATTCTGGATGCCCAGCGGCGCCGGCGGCTGGTCAGTCTGGTAGCGGTGGTGGCCCATGAGGGCAGCCCCTTGGCCGAGGTGTCGGTCGGCCTGGCCGACGTGGGGCGCGGCCTTCCTGCGGGCCCCGAGGTTCAGTACCGACTGGGGTCCATCACCAAGACGCTCACGGCCGTCGGGGTCATGCAGCAGGTCGGAGCTGGCCGGCTATCCCTGGACCAGTCCCTGGAGGCGGTTTGGCCGGGAGCCCCTCACGGTGGCCTGAGGTTGGATCAGCTCCTCTCCCACACCTCTGGGTTGCAGCGAGAGCCAGTCGGTGAGGTGTGGGAAACCCTGGAGGTCCCGTCCGCCGAGCAGCTCCCTTCCAATGCTGCGCAGGCGCGGGTGGTGCTGGCGCCAGGGGACGGGTGGCACTACTCCAATCTGGGGTTTGCCCTCCTGGGCGAGGTGCTGGCGCGGGTCGCGGGGAAGACCTGGGAGCAGTACATCCGGGAGTCGATCCTGACTCCGCTGGGCATGGTCCGCACCACCTGGAGGCCTGAGGATCCGGTGGCCGTCGGATACTCGGTCACGCCGTACCAGCAAGAGGTCGTGGTGGAGCCGGCGATGGACACCGGGGGCATCGCCCCGGCGGCCCAGCTCTGGAGCACCGCCCAGGACCTCTGGCGGTGGGCGGACTTCCTCGGAAGGGGCGACGACCGGGTGCTGCCCAGCGAACAACTGGAGCTGATGCGGACCCCCAGGGTGCTCGCGGACCTCGCCGGCTGGACCATGGCCTGGGGGTTGGGGCTGATGCTGGTGAGGCGCGGTACCAACGTCTTCGTCGGGCACACGGGAGGGATGCCGGGGTTCTTGGCGGCCGCATTCTGCGCGCCCCAGTTCGGCACCTCCGTCGCTCTGCTGTGCAACACCGGCTCCGGCGTACCCATCGCCCAGCTGGCCGCGGACGTCCTGGAGGCGGTGGGGGAGGTGTCTCCGAAGCCCTGGCATCCTGCAGCGCCACCTCCCCGAGAGGTGGAAGGAGTCCTGGGCCGTTGGTGGTCCGAGTGGACGGAGTGGGTCTTCACCTGGTCCGGGGAGGCGCTCGAGGCGCGGCCGGCGGGCGCGCCAGAGGCCCCGCCCGAGCGGTACCGGCGGCTCGAAGGGGACCGGTGGGTGGTGGAGAGGGGCAGCGAACGGGGAGAAGAGATGCGCGTGGTGCGCGACTCGGAAGGGAGGGTGGAGAAGCTCTACATCTCCACCTATCCATTCACCAGGGAGCCGCGGGCCTTCGGGAAGAAGTAGCCGCGATCAAAGACCGATCAGTCCGGCAGCGGTTCCGGGGCGAGCCAGACCGTGGCCAGGGGGGGGAGCGTCACCGTCGCCGAATTGGGCAGTCCGTGCCAGGGCGTGGGGGTGGAGTCGACCACTCCGAGATTGCCCAGATCGCTGCCCCCGTAGTGGCGGCTGTCGGTGTTCAGCACCTCGCGATAGGGGCCAGACGCGGGCAACCCTACTCGGTAACCGAAGCGGGGGACCGGTGAGAGGTTGCAGAGACACACCAGGTGGCGATGGCTATCGTCGGCGAAGCGCGCGAAGGCGATGACGTTGGCATCGGCGTTGCTGCCGTCGATCCAGCGAAAGCCCCTGGGATCGAAGTCCAGCTCGTAGAGGGGGGGATGTGACCGGTAGATGCGGTTCAGGTCCCGGACCAATCGTTGCACCCCCAAGTGCTCCGGCAGCTCCAGGAGGTGCCAGTCCAGGCAGGAGTCGGCATCCCACTCCCGGCGCTGGGCGAACTCGTTGCCCATGAAGAGCAGCTGCTTGCCGGGGTGGGCCCACATGTACCCGTAGAGCGCGCGGAGATTGGCCAACTTCCGCCAGTCATCGCCGGGCATGCGGCTGAGCAGGGAACCCTTACCGTGGACCACCTCGTCATGGGAGAGGGGTAGAAGGAAGTTCTCGCTGAAGGCGTACATCAGGCTGAAGGTGAGGGAGTTGTGGTGGTACCGACGGTGGATCGGATCACGAGAGAAGTAGTCGAGGGTGTCATGCATCCACCCCAGGTTCCACTTGAGGCCAAACCCCAATCCCCCGGTATACACCGGGCGGCTGACCCCCGGCCAGGCGGTGGACTCCTCGGCGATCATCAGGGCACCGGGATGTTCCCCATACACCGCCACGTTGACCTCGCGGAGGAACTCAACCGCCTCCAGGTTCTCCCGGCCACCGAATTGATTGGGGAGCCACTCGCCCGGCCTGCGGCTGTAGTCGAGATAGAGCATGGAGGCCACGGCATCGACCCGCAGGCCGTCCACATCGAACTCGTCGAGCCAGTACAGAGCGTTGGCCACGAGAAAGTTGCGCACCTCGCGGCGCCCGAAGTTGAAGATGGCGGTCCCCCAGTCGGGGTGCACGCCGAGCCGGGGGTCCTGGTGCTCGTAAAGGGCGGTTCCGTCGAATCGACTGAGGGCGAAGTCGTCCCGGGGGAAGTGGGCAGGGACCCAGTCTAAAATCACCCCGACCCCGGCCTGGTGCAGCGCGTTGATCATGCCAAGGAAGTCCTGAGGGTCGCCGTATCGAGCGGTGGGCGCGTAATAGCCGCTGACCTGGTAACCCCAGGAGCCTCCGTATGGGTGCTCGGCCACGGGCATCAGCTCGACATGAGTGAAGCCCAGGTCCCGTGCGTAGTCGCCCAGCTCCTCGCCCAGCTCACGGTAGGTGGGGGATGACCCATCGCTGCGACGCCGCCAGGAGCCCAGGTGCACCTCGTAGACGCTGACCGGCGAGCTCAGGGGCTGGGTGGAGTCCCGGGCCCGCCGCCATTCGCCCGCGGCCGGAACCAAGGGCGCGGCGACGACGCTGGCGGTTCGTGGCGGCAGCTCCATGCGCCGCCCGACCGGGTCTGCCTTGTACACCCAGCTGCCGTCCGCGCGCAGGATCCAGTACTTGTACAGGGTCCCTGGATCCACCCCGGGAACGAAGATCTCCCAGATCCCCGAGGAGGCCAGATTGCGCATGGGCAGGGTGGGGGAGTCCCACCCGCAGAACGGGCCGACCACCCGCACACCCAGAGCGTTGGGCGCCCAGACCGCGAAGGCCGTCCCCTCGACGCCCTGGTGGGCACGGTGGTTGGCGCCCAGATGGCGGTACAGGTACCGGTCTGAGCCCTCAGCCAGGAGGTGGAGATCCTGGGGCCCCAGGGTCGGGCTGAGGCTGTAGGGATCGGCCGGCAAAGCCTCGGTCCCTTCGGCGGAACGGCGTTCCAGCCGGAAAGGCGGCATCCCCGAACGTGCCAGCTCCTCCGCCGCTGAAATCTGGTTCCGGCTGAGGGTGGCGAGCTGAAACTCGGAATCCTCCTCGAGCGGGTGGAAGGTGAAGCGCTCAGTTCCAATCAGTCCCAGGAGCCCGGGGACCCCCGGGCGCCAGATGAGGACCGTCCCGCCTTCGCCCCTACGATGCAGGCCGAGTATGGAGTGGGGCTCCTGGCTGCGGCCGGAGCGCAGGAGGGCCACCTGGTCCGCCATGGACGAGGACCAGGTCACCGGCTCCCCTCCGCAACCAGACGGACGATCCCCTCGAGGGGGATCTCGATCCAGTCGGGGCGGAAGTTCAGTTCATATTCAAGTTCGTAGAGACACTGATTCAGCTCCAGCGCCCGCAGCAGAAGCTCCCGGTCCTCAGGGTCGGGGGGCAGAAGCGCAAGCATCCCCGGATCGCGCCAGTAGGCGAGCCAGAAGGCCTCCCTCATCACCTCGGCCCAGGCCCTCCCGTACGGAATGAGCGTTCGGGCGTTGGCCTCGTCAGGGTGCACCTGCTGGCGCAGAGCCAGGGCCGCCGCGTACTCCAGGGAGCGGAGCATCCCGGCCACGTCCTGCAGCGGAGACGCCAGCTGGCGGCGGAGCTCGGGCGGCTCGGACGGACGGCCCTCGAAGTCCAGAAAGTGCCAGCCCTCGTCATTGCGGACGATCTGCCCGAGGTGCAGATCCCCGTGGATCCGTATCTTGCTCCCGGCGCGGGTCAATCTTCCGGCCTCGACCAGCACCCGCCGAGCATCCGCCGCGCGCACCCGCAGCGGTTCCAGGCGCGGCTCGGAAACCTTGAGCAGCCGCTCCAAATACTCCAGTCCGCGATCGCGGATCGATCGCAGGTCAGAACCCTCCAATTGGGCGGCCGGTGGCTCAAGTCCGCTGGCCGGGGAGGAGAGCGCCAGATGCAGCGCCGCGGTCAGATGCCCGAGTTCGCGGGCCGAAGGAAGGAACGAGCCCCCCTGTTCCAGCACAGCTTGCCGACAGCGCCCAGGGAGCGGTACCTCTCCATCGGCGTCCATTAGCAGGTCGCCCTCCAGGTCTCGAAGTGAGGTGAGGGCCAGCACCATCCCCTCGGTGGAGTTGGCCAAGAAGCGCTGGATCAGGCCCAGCGTGGTCCGCTCGCCGCCTAAGTCCAGCTCCATGGCCCCCAGGGCCGGAGCGATGGCGGGGAAGCCGACTCGTGTTAGGGCCGTGGTCAACTCCACCTCCGGGCTGGGGGTGGGCCAGGCCCGGCGGTAGAACTTGACCAGCACCCGTTCGCCGACGACAAGACTGCTGTTGCTCTGCTCCAGTCCCAGCGCCCGGGCGCCCGCTGAGGAGGTGAGGTATTGTTCCGCGCCCTCCGGCGTGACTGCCAGGTGCGCGCCCTGGGGCAACCGGGAGCGCGCCGCCTCGATCAGGGCTTCAGAAAATGCGGGCTGGGAGAGTACCTCCTTCACCGACCAGCTCCTGCCCTCGGGGTCGACACCCGCCCAGATGACGTCGCCGGCATCGGGTGAGCCGTCGGGTTCGAAGTCCAGGCCCAGGTGGTAGGCGGCGTGGATGCCGGAATCCAGGCCGACCTCGGCAAGCAAGAGCGCCCGGGGGTGGGGGAGGGGGGAGACCCACAGGGTCGCCCGCGGGTGCACGAGGGTCACGCGCTCGGCCTTATGCCCAAACCAGCGCTGACCGGGGAGCCAGCCAGCGATCTCGGCGAACAGCTGGGGCAGCTGGTCCAGGTCGAGGGTCAAAATCCTTGCTCGAGCCGCAACCAGTAGAAGCCGTGGGGCCCGAGGGTCACCGGATAGGGCGACCTCCCTATCTTGGGGAAGGGGATCCGGCCCACCAGCTCCACCGGGGAGCGCCCGGAGTACGCAGGCAGCGTCAGACTCGCCGGCTGGGCGAAGCGCGAGAGGTTGTTCACGCACAGCACCTCCTCATCCGGAGAGGATCGCACGAAAGCGAAAACCGAGGGGTTGTTGACTTCCACCACCGTGAAGTCGCCCCGCCCGAAGACTGGGTGGGCCTGGCGCACCCGGACGAACCTTCGCACCCACTGCAGCAGTGAGCTCTCGCTGCGCTGCTGCTGCTCCACGTTGCAGGCCTGGTAGCCGTAAACGGGGTCCATCAGGGGGGGCAGGTACAGCTGGGCGAAGTCAGCCCGCGAGAATCCACCGCATCGGTCGTCGTTCCACTGCATCGGGGTGCGGACGCCGTCTCGGTCCCGCACGTACACGTTGTCACCCATCCCGATCTCGTCGCCGTAGTAGAGGATCGGGGTTCCGGGGAGGGAGAGGAGAAGGGCGATGAAGAGCTCCATCTGGCGCCGGCCATTGCCGAGCAGAGGGGCGAGACGCCGACGGATGCCCAGATTCAGCTTCATACGCGGGTCGGCGGCGAATTCGGAGTACATGTAGTCGCGCTCGCTGTCCGTCACCATCTCCAGCGTCAGTTCGTCGTGGTTGCGCAGGAAGAGGCCCCACTGGCAACCGTCCGGGATGCGGGGCGTCTCCGCCAGGATCTCCGTGATGGGGTAGCGCTGCTCCTGCCGCAGAGCCATGAACATCCTGGGCATGAGGGGGAAGTGGAAACACATATGGCACTCGTCGCCGTCGCCGTAGTAGGCGCGGACGTCTTGGGGCCACTGGTTGGCCTCCGCCAGCAGCACCCGGTCGGGAAACTCGGCGTCCACGACGGCCCGGACTCGCTTCAGGTACTGGTGCGTCTCGGGCAGGTTCTCGCAGTTCGTGCCCTCGCGCTCGAACAGGTAGGGAACAGCATCCAGGCGGAGCCCGTCCAGCCCCATGCCCAGCCAGTAACGGATGACGTTCAGCATGGCCTCCTGGACCTCGGGGTTGTCGTAATTGAGGTCGGGCTGGTGGCGGAAGAAGCGGTGCCAGTAGTAGGCGCCGGCCGCCTCGTCCCAGGTCCAGTTGGACGTCTCCGTGTCCACGAAGATGACCCGGGCCTGGCGGTAGCGCGAGTTGGTGTCGCTCCAGACGTACCAATCGCGCTTCGGCGAGTCTGGGCTGCTCCGAGCCTCCTGGAACCAGGGGTGCAGGTCCGAGGTGTGGTTCATCACCAGGTCCGAAATGACCCGGATCCCCCGGGCATGAGCTGACTCGATCATCTCCCGGAAGTCGTCCACGGTGCCGTAGTCCGGGTGGACTGCGTAGAAGTCCGAGATGTCGTAGCCACCATCCCGGAGCGGCGAAGCGAACACCGGGAGCAACCAGATGCAGTCGACACCGAGCCAGCTGAGGTAGTCCAGCTTGGATGTGAGACCGGGCAGGTCACCGATGCCGTCCGCGTTGCTGTCGTAGAAGCCGCGAACCAGCACCTCGTACATCACGGCGTCCTGGTACCAGCGAGAGGGCTC
>JAJYXT010000080.1 GCA_021801645.1 bacterium | reverse complement strand
CCACCACCGGCGCCGCCTCGCGCAGGTCGAGAGCCTTCCCCTCGGCCAAACCATCGACCACGTCCACCAGAGCTATATCGACGAGATCCATCTCGGCCAGCCGCTGGGCCGTGGTGGCCCCCACGTTCCCCGCCCCGATCACCGAAACCTTCTGCCTCATCGGACCTCCCCTGCCCGGGCATGAGCCCACCCCAATGCGGAAACCGACTCCATTCTAGGCAGTCGGACCTGGGCCGACTTCAGCCCGCCGGCTCCCCCAACCGCCTCCGGCAGTCCTCGACGGCCCGCCAGGCCGCCTCCCGCCCCTCCCAGCCCCCGACGGACACCTCCTTGGAGTCCTCCAGCCGCTTGTAGGTCTCGAAGAAGATCTCGATCTCCCGCAGCCAGTGGGGCGCCAGGTCGCCCAGCTCGCGGATCTCGTCGAATCGGGGATCCGAGGCTGCGACGCAGAGCACCTTCACGTCCTTCCCGTTCTCATCCGCCATGTGCAGGAGGCCGATCGGCCGCGCCGGGACCGAGCAGCCGGGGAAGGTCCCATCCTCGACCACCACCAGGGCGTCCAGGGGGTCGCCGTCCTCCGCCAGCGTGTCGGGGATGTACCCGTAGTCGGTGGGATAGTGCACCGAGGAGTGCAGCACCCGGTCGAGGCGGATCCGGTGGGTGGCGTGGTCCATCTCGTACTTGTTGCGGCTCCCCCGGGGGATCTCCACCACCACCTCGAGCTCCTCTTGGTCCATCGCCACCTCCTAGGACAGCCAGGGGCCGAGTGCCGACCCGGGCTCATTGGGGTTCATCCGGACCCGCGGTATCTGCCAGATCTGGCCGGTGGCCTGCGCGGAGGAATCAACCCGCGCGTCGACCGCTCCCCCGACGTATCCGAGCTGGGCGAGCTCCTGAAACAGCGTGGTCTCCGCCGGGCCGCTCTGAGCAGCCGTGGCGAAGGGCCAGAGCCCGCTGTAGGCGATGAACTGGACGGGAACTCCGGTCTGGGCGGCGATGGCAGCCCCGGTCTGCCCCGCCAGCTGCTGGACCTCCGAGCTGGACCGGCCCCAGAGCGGGGTGTTGTCAAAGAGGGTGTGGTCCTCGACCCAGAACCCGCTGTGCGCCAGCTGGTCGATCTGCGTCCAGCTCAGGTAGTGCTGGGGGTTGGAGCCGGCCCGGGTGGTGACAAACCTGCCCACCAGCCCGCTGGGGACGAAGAAGGTGGCGGTGTAGCCGTAGGTTCTGAGCACCGGCACAGCGTTCTGCAGGGGGCTCTCACGCCCATCGTCGAAGGTGATGGCGACCGGCTTGGGCGGCAGCGGGAGTCCGTCCAGGAGGAAGTCCGCCAGCCGGGTTAGCGAGATGGCATGCGCACCGGCGCCGGAGAGGTACGCCATCTGGGAGGCGAACTGGGACGATGTGACCGTGAGTCCGTACTCGAGGTCGTACGCGTACGTGCTATTCCACTGAGCGGGATTAGGGAAGGGGGCCACCACGTGGTACATGAGGACGGGGACCGAGGCGCTTTCCGTCGGTGGAGACGGCGGGACTATCACGGGGGCGTCGATCGAGCTCGGCCCCTCCCCCACCACCAGCGGTGGCCGTGACGTCTGGGGCACGAGCATCAACTCCAGCTTTGCATAGTCCGCGGCCGCCCCGGCTGGAAGGACCTGTGCCGGTGAGCTGAACTCGATCTGGATGGGAACGGGGTAGGCTCCCGCAACCTGCACCGCGGGGTCCTCCCGGTCCACCCAGGTGGTGGGAGGAGTCGGCGCTCCCATCTGGAATCCGCTCACCGCAGCCGCCCCCTGGAACTTGGCGGTGAGGAAGGCGGAGCGGGCTGCCTCGGAGGGCCACATCGCCTGTGCCGACGGAGCCAGCTCGCTCCACTGTGCCGTGTAGTCGCCGGCCACCATCTGGCTCATGAAGGTGTGTGCCGCCGTCTCCACGAGCTGGGCCACCGATGGGGGGGTGGGAGACGGGGTCGGCCTCGTCCTTCTGGCGGTGGGCTGCCCACATCCAGCCAGCAGCGCGATCATCGCGAGGCCAATCGCCGGGGGACCCAGCCAGAGCCGCACCCCCCGATCTTAGCCAGGAGATGTCGGAGGCGTGGCCCCCACACCCCGGCTCACTCCTACCTGCCGCAGGTCGGAGTTGAGCAGCCACAGGGAACCGTCCGAGGAGGTCTCCACCTTGGTGTACAGGCGGGTGAGTATCGGCTGCAGGGGCCCGTAGCTGTTGACGGCATCGTTGGTCACCAAGATCAGCTCCGGCCGCTCCCTGACGGTCCGTTGGATCAGGCCCGCCGGACCCAGCCAGTCGAAGTCCTTGTAGATGGGCGGGGCCGGCATCAGCGACCGCACCGGGACCAAGAGGTAAGCCCAGCTGTCCGCCGACCAGACCACGGTCCGAGCACCGGTCAGGCCGTGCGCCCGGATCCAGCTGCCGGCCTCGGCCTCGGCGCGCACCCGGTAATCGTAGAAGTCCTGGTAGCTGGCCTTCGACACGACCCCGGTGGCCCGGCCCACGAACATCGGGTAGTAGAGCACGGTTCGCCCTGCCGTGTAGAAGTCGTCAATCGGGAGGTAGGTGACCATCAGCTGGCCCCACAGGGCGGCGCTGAGAAGTGCCCCCGCCACCAGCGGTGCGAACGATAGCCGCAGCGTTGCCAGCGAGGGTCGGGGCAGCCGGCCCACCACCAGCGCCAGCGGCACCGCGGCGGGCAGGAGATGAAAGGGGTACGGCCGGTTGGGCAGGACGTAGGTCAGCAGGTCCACCCCGAGCCAGGTCCAGATGAGGACAGTGCGTGGGTCCCTCTTGCGCGCCGCCACCACTCCGAGGACCAGCAGGGCTCCGGCCAATCCCCGGGGAAGGAGGGTGAGCAGGTTGAGGGGCAGGGTGCGCGAGGTGTAGCCCTCGAAGGAGGTCACCAGGAAGTAGTACACGTGGCTGGGCCCGGCCCAGAACAGGTAGGGGGCAATCCCCGCCCCGGTCACGATAGCCCCGGCCATCAGCACCCGCATGGCTCCGCGAACGGAGCCGGCCCGGGGCATCAGCGCAACCAGGAACACCATGGCCAACAGCGGCCCGACCGCCGTCTGCTGGATGAGGCAGGCCAGCCCGAATGCCGTGCCCGCCCCCAGTTCCAGGACCGCCCGCCACCGGCCCCGCTCCGAGAAGGAACGCAGGAGCATGAGCATCCCGGCCGCCTCCGGGAAGATGAGGAAGTTCTCCGGGAGGGCCAGCTCGGCGCTGAGAAGGGGCAGCCCGAGCAGGAGGGTCGCGACCACCATCGTCCGGCCCATCCCCCTCCCACCCCACTCCCGGCGGACCATTTGCCAGACGGCCGCCAGGGTCAGTCCGCCCGCGAGGGTGGACAGGAGGTGCAGCCCGAGCTCACTGGGACCGAACCAGCTGAGTGCTATGTCGTAGATCCAGAACAGGAGCGGAGGCTTGTTGTTCCACACGGTGAGGTAAAGGACCCGACCGTGGGCCGCGAGGTAGGCGGTGTTGGCATACCCGGCCTCGTCCGTGTACCAATGGGGCTCAAACCACGATGGGATGCGCAGCAGCAGGAACAGCACCAGGGCTGCCAGCAACCAACGCCGCTGCGCTGTCTCGCGGCCGGCTCCGAACATGCCGAAGCGACGTGCGATTTTGCTCAAGTCACCTCCGCCTGCGACCTCATCGTGCTTGGGGCCCCTGCCCGTCCGAGAGATTCTCCCACCCAGCATGAACCGGGTGAATTGGGCGGCGCGCGTGGGCTCGGTTACCATGGCGCGATGACCAGCTCCAAGCCGGTGCCCCGGGTGGTGGTCACCGGTGGGGCCGGGTTCATCGGGACCCACACCGTGGCCCTCCTGCTCGCGCAGGGCGCACGTGTGCTGGTCATCGATGACCTTCGCCACGCCTGCGGAGCTGAGATACCCCCGGAGGCGGACAAGGTGGAGGCGGAGCTCTCCACTCCGGCGGCGCTTCAGGCCCTGGCTCGCTTCCAGCCCACCGCGGTCCTCCACCTGGCGGCCCAGGGCGGCGTGAGCCGGTCGCTGCGCGATCCGGCGGGGGACGCCCTCAACAACGTCGTGGCCACCCTCGCCCTGCTGCGGGCAGTGGTGGACGCCGGACGGCCCCGGTTCGTGTTCGCCTCCTCGGGGGGCGCCATATACGGGCACGCCCGGCGACTCCCCACCAAGGAGACCGCCCCGGCCCGTCCCCTGGCCCCGTACGGCGCCGCCAAGCTGGCCGGAGAGGGATACCTCGGGATGTTCCAGCGGACCTTCAAGCTCTCGTACGCCGCCCTGCGCTACGGCAACGTCTACGGGCCACATCAGGACGGGACGGGGGAGGCGGGCATGGTGGCGATCAGCTGCCGCCGCCTGCTCCAGGGCGAGCCTCCGCGGGTGACCGGGACCGGTGAGCAGACCCGCGACTTCGTGTACGTGGGGGACGTGGCCCGGGCCAACCTGCTGGCTCTGGGCTCCACCACGCAGGGTCCGATCAACATCGGCACCGGGATACCCACCTCGATCATCACGGTCGCCAGGACGCTCACGGCTCTGGCCGAGCTCCCGGCTGACCCGGAGTTCGTACCGGCGAGGCCCGGCGAGGTTCCCGCCAGCTACCTCGACCCCGCGCGAGCCCGAGCTCGTCTGAACTGGGCTCCGCAGGTCCCCCTGAAGGAGGGGCTCAAGCTCACCTTGGAGAGCTTCCGGAGGGCGGCCTAGGCGGAGGTGCCCAGGTCCGGGCCAACCGCCAGCGGAGCTTTACCAGTTCCCGGACCGCCCTGAGGATGGGGACCAGCCGCCCTCCCGACCTCACCCCGGCGATCCGCGGGTGGTGGGTGAGGCCCACCTGAGTCACCCGCAGCCCCGCCCGCCTGGTCTTGAAGTAGATCTCGGTGTTCAGCAGCGCGGATCGAGCCAGGATGGGATGGGCAGCCACCAGCACCTCGCGGCGCATCAGCTTGAAGCCGCAATCCACGTCCCGATAGCGCACTCCGTACAGGAGCCGGACGAAGACGTTGAAGGTGCGGCTCACCACCGAGCGGTGCCAGGGGTCGGCGCGCCGCATCCGGAAGCCCGACACCAGGTCGGCGCCTTCCGCCTCGGCCGCCAGCTTGAAGAGGTCGGCCGGGTCGAACTGGCCGTCGCCGTCCATGAAGGCCACCCAGTCGCCGCGTGCCGCCCGCAGGCCGTCTGCGACCGTCACCCCGTACCCTGACTTGCGCTCGTGCCTCACGACGCGCAGCTTGTCGGCGCTGGCTCCCATGGCCCGGCGGGCCGCCTCCACGGTCCGGTCGGTGCTGCCGTCATCCACCAGCACCACCTCGTAGCTGTCAGCCACCTCGCCCAGCGCGGTGAGCGCCCCACCGACCACGCGGGCCATGTTGGGCTCCTCGTTGTGGGCGGGGATGACCAGGCTCAGGAGACCGCGGAGATGAACCGGGCGAACGGGATCCGGAGAGGGCGGCTCCCCCGGGTCACTCACATTCCCGCCCTCAGCCGTGGACGACCGAGATGCCCTGGAGGAGCGAGTAGATGACGGCGGGGAAGATCCCCAGGACGATGGTTCCGGCCCCAGCTAGGGCCACGACAAGGACCGCCGGGCCGACGGCGGTGGGTGCTGCCACGGCCGTGCCCTCGGGCGACACCGAGGCCACCTCAAACTCCTCGACCGCTCCCACGTCGGCAGCCGGCGCGTACATCTTGAGGATCACCCTGAGGTAGTAGAACAGGGAGACGGCGGAGGTCAGGATGCCCCAGATGGCCAGGGCCAGCTGCCCATCGTGGATGGCGGCAGAGAACAGGAAGAATTTGCCGAAGAAGCCCACGGTGAGGGGGAATCCCGCCAGCGAGAGCATGAACAGGGACATCAGCCCCGCCAGCACCGGCTCGCGCCGGCCCAGCCCAGCCAGCTCGGAGTAGCGATCGCAGTCCTCGCCCCTGCGGCTGAGGATGGTGACGACGGCGAAGGCACCGGTGTTCATGAAGGCGTAGGCGGCGAGGTAGTAGAGCGACGCCTGGGTGCCGTCGGGGCGGCCCAGCGCCACCCCGATCATGATGTATCCCGCCTGGGCGATTCCCGAGTAGGCCAGAAGGCGCTTGATCGAGGTCTGGGCCACCGCCACCACGTTGCCGTAGATCATGGAGACGATCGCCACCACCGCGATGGGCACCGTCCACTCGGCCCGGTAGGGGGCCAGCGTGGCGGAGAAGAGGCGCAGGAAGACGGCGAAGGCCGCCACCTTGGTGGCGACCGACATGAAGGTGGTCACCACCGCCGGGGAGCCCTGGTAGACGTCGGGAGTCCACCAGTGGAACGGTGCCGCCGACACCTTGAAGGCCAGGCCCACCGCCAGGAGGCCCACCGCTGCCAGGACCATCGGGTCGATGTGGCCGGCGGTTGCATCCCGAAGGAGGAAGGCGTGGATGGCGGTGAGAGATGTGTGCCCGGTCTCTCCGTACAGAAGCGCCATCCCGTAGAGGAGGAAGCCGGAGGCGAACCCCCCCAGCAGCAGGTACTTCATCGCCCCCTCCTGGCTGCGCTGGTCGTCGCGGGCGAAGCCGGCGAGAACGTACAGCGGGATGGAGAGCAGCTCGATGCCGAGGAAGATGACGATCAGGTTGAGGGCACCGTCCAGCACCAGCATCCCGGCCACCGAGGCCAGGAGGAGGATGTAGTACTCGCCCTCCGCCAGCCCTCGACGCCGGAGGTAGCCGGGGCTGAGCACCACCACCGCGAGGGCGGTGATCAACACCACGAAGTCGGCGAAGAGCGCGAATCGGTCGTTGGCGTAGGCTCCGTTGAAGACCACTATGGGGCCGGAGTTGGCGATCCACTGCCCGATGGCGGTCCCCAGGGCGGCGATGAGGAAGAGGCCGGTCAGTCCGGCCAACCACACCTCCTGACCGCGGGGACGAACCAGATCCCAGATCAGAACCATGACCGCCCCTCCGCCGACGATCAGGATGGGCAGGATCCCCAGGAGGTCGCCGGCGGGAACGAAGTGGAGGGGGTATCCCGGCGCGGTGGCGGCGATCATGGCAGACTCCCAGCGGCGGAGCGCGAACTCACCAGCGCCGGGTCCGTGGCCGTCTGGCGGTTGGCTGCCTGCACGTACTGCGCGGCGCTGAACCGTCCGTAGCGGATGACCGGCGCGGGGTAGACCCCGACGACCAGCATGAGAGCCACCAGGGGAACCAGCGCCGCCACCTCAACCGGCCCCACGTCCAACCGTCCCAGCCGGCGGGACACGGTCTGGAGCTGCTCTGAGACCGCCTCCGGCCCCGGCAGGCGAAGCTCGCCCTGGGTCAGGCCCTGGTAGAGCCGAAGCATGTACCAGCAGGCCAGGATGACTCCCAGGCTGGCCAGCACGGCCCAGACTGGGCTGGACTGAAAGGCACCCAGCAGGATGAGGAACTCCCCGACGAAGCTGTTGAGCAGCGGCATGCCCAGTCCGGCCAGGGTGACCACCAGGAACAGCCCCGCCAGCACCGGCATGGGGCGCGCCAGCCCGCCCAGCTGGGACAGGGTGCGGGTGGCGAACCTGGACTCGACGACCCCCACACAGATGAAGAGGGCGGCGATCACGATGCCGTGGTTGACCATCTGGATGATGGCCCCGTTGAGTCCGTCCACGTTGAGGGAGAAGATCCCCAGCACCACAAAGCCCAGGTGGCTGATGGAGGCGAAGCCCACGATCCGCTTGATGTCAGTCTGGGCGAGAGCCGCCAGCGCCCCGTACAGGATGCTGGCGATGGCCAGGCCCAACATCAGGGGCTGGAAGGTGTGGCTGGCCTGGGGAAAGAGGGTCAGGTTGTAGCGGATGAGCCCGAACGCCCCCAGCTTGCTGACTATGCCGGCGAAGAAGATCAGGAAGGGAGTGGTCCCGGAGCTGTAGGCGTCGGGCAACCAGCTGTGGAAGGGCACGAGCGGCACCTTGATGGCGAACGCTAGGGCGAAGGCCAGGAAGAGCCACTCCTGGGGGTTGAGCAGCGAGAAGCTGTGGCCAAACAGGCTGAACGTGGTGGCCTGGGTGTTGTGGACGAACGACTGGGCGGCGATCAGGGTGGGCAGGTCGAAGGTGTAGACGCCGGTCTGGGCGCCGGTGATGAAGTACACACCGAAGATGGCCAGCAGCATGAAGAGGCTGCCGGCGACGGTGTAGATGATGAACTTGAGTGCGGCTCGGCCCCGGTTGCGGTCGCCCCACCCGATCATGAGGAAGTACAGCGGGATCAGGGCAGCCTCCCAGAAGAAGTAGAAGAGGATCAGGTCAAGGGAGCTGAGCACTCCGAGCACCCCCACCTCGGATAGCAGCATCAGGACGGCGAAGGTGCGCAACCTCGTGTCCCGCTGGGAGAGGACCACCGCCGCCACCAGGAAGAGGAGCGCGGCCAACGCCATCAACCAGACCGAGAGCCCATCCACCCCAAGGTGGTAGGAGAAGTTGACCGGCGGTGGGGCGGCCTGGTTGAACGCGGAGTTGCCCTCGTTGAAGGCCAGGTGCAGGTGGGAGAGGGAGGTTCCCGACTGCAACCAGTTCACCTGCTCCTGGAACTGGAAGGTGATGGGCGAGTGGATCGTCGAGAGGGACTGGCCGTTGGCGGTGCCGCTGAGCTTGGAGGCGGCCGCCGAGGGCACTGCCAGGTAGGCCACCAGGACAACACAGGTGAGTCCCAGGGTGAGGGCCGTCACCGCCATGAGCGCGAGGCGGATCGCCCGCGCCCTGGAGGATGGGATGGCCAGGATGGCCATCGCCCCCGCCAGGGGCAGGAACAGCGTCACTGAGAGAATCGGCCAGCTCATGTGAGCCTCAGCCCCATCAGAACCACCCCCAGGACCGCGAAGAAGAAGAACCAGAGCGCGTAGTCCTTGAGGAAGCCCGTCTGAAAGGTCCGCAGGTCGGCACTCAGCTGCGCCACCGCGTCCCTCACCCCCCCGACCGCCGAATCGAACACCCCGGGCTCGAGGACACGCCGCACTCCGCCGGCCAGGGCCAGCACCGGAGTCACCAGGGCGACGTCGTACACCTCATCCCAGTAGAACTTGCGGAAGGAGAGCTGATACAGCCAGGGAAGGCGCTGGGGGATCAGTTCGCGCGACAGCACCTGCTTGCCATACACCGCCCAGGCCACCCCCAGCCCCAGGAGGCTCAGCAGAACCCCGGCGAGCAGGGCCAGCCCGTCCACCAGGGCACTGGCGTGGGCCGCCGGTACACCCACCACCGGCTGCAGGAAGGCCTGGAAGAGGGTCACCGGTGCGAACCCGGCGAAGTCAATGTTGAGGAACCCCACGACCGTGGAGAGGCCGGCGAGCACCAGCACCGGGAGCAACATCACCGCCGGCGCCTCGTGGGCGTGCTCCGCGTTCTCGGAGCGTGGCTCCCCGGTGAACGCCACCCAGACGACCCGGAAGATGTAGAAGCTGGTGAGGACGTTCACCGACACCCCAATCACCCACAGCCAGGGGACCGCCGGGCCTAGGGCCAGCCCCTGCCCCAGGAGCTCCTCCTTGCTGAAGAAGCCGGCGAAGATCGGGATGCCGGACAGGGCCAGGGAGCCGGTGGTGAAGGCCAGGAAGGTCCATCGCATGTGCCGGCGCAGACCTCCCATCACCCTTATGTCCTGGTCGTCATGGAGGGCGTGGATCACATTGCCGGCAGCCAGGAAGAGAAGCGCCTTGAAGCAGGCGTGGGTGAGGAACTGGAACATCCCCGCGGAGTAGGCGCCCACGCCCACCGCGAAGATCATTAGCCCGATCTGGCTCATGGTCGAGTAGGCGATCACCCGCTTGATGTCGTACTGGGTGCAGCCGATGATGCCGGCCATGAGGGCGGTTCCGATCCCCACCACCGCCACCAGCCCAGCGGCCACCGGCGCCTGCTGGAAGACGGGGTGGAACCGGGCCACCAGATAGACGCCCGCGGTCACCATGGTGGCGGCGTGGATCAGCGCCGACACCGGGGTCGGGCCCTCCATGGCGTCGGGCAGCCAGGTGTGCAGCGGCCACTGCGCCGACTTGGCAGCGGCACCGAGGAAGAGCAGGATCCCAATGGCGGTCACCATGCCCCCACCGACCGGACCGAGCCCGCCGTGGAAATGGGCGCCAGGTCCGACGTTGGCGAAGATGGTCTGCAGGTCGACGGTGTGGAGCAGCCGGCCCGATGGGCCCCTCAGATTGAGGAAGATGAGGAAGGCGGCCAGAACCAGCCCGACGTCCCCGATCACCTGGGTGATGAAGGCCTTGCGCCCCGCCACCACCGCCGAGGGACGCTGGTACCAGAAGGCAATGAGGGCGTAGGAGGCGAAGGCCACCATGGCCCAGCCGATGATGAGGAACACCAGGCTGTTGCTCATCACCAGCACCAGCATGCTGGTGATGAAGAGGTTCATCAGGGCGAAGAAGCGGTTGAACCCCGGGTCCTCGGCCATGTAGCCGACGCTGTAGACGTGGATCAGCCCACCGATGCCGGTGATCACCAGCATCATCAAGATCGCCAGCGGGTCGATGCGAACGCTGAAGGCGGCGTTCAGGCCCGCATGGGCGGACACCCCGGATCCGCCGCCAATCGATGCGTTGAGCCAGTCCCAGAAGGTGACCGTAATCCCCCGGTGGGACGGGCTCTGGGCGAGCATGGTAGCCAGTAGCACCAGGGTCGCTACGAACGAGCCCAGCACCGATCCCGGCCCCATGTAGGTGACCAGTCGCCGCGGCAGCCGCCCAGCGGTCACCGCGTTGACGGCGAAGGAGGCGGTGGGCAGCCCCAGGACGACGGCGCTGAGCACCAGCGTGAGCTGAGGGTTCACTCGGACATCTCGCTGAGCTCGTCCAGGTCGAGGCGCCTCCCGCTGCGGTAGACGCCGGTGATCAGCGCCAGCCCAACCACCACCTCACTGGCGGCCACGGCGATCACGATGAGGGCGAAGACCTGGCCGGCCATGGTGTGGGTGTAGCGGGCGTAGGTGACCAGGGCCAAGTTCGCCGAGTTCAGCATCAGCTCGATGCACATGAACACCACGATCGGGTTACGGCGCACCAGGACTCCCGCTGCCCCGATGGCGAACATGGCGGCGGAGAGGATGAGGAAGCCCGGGAACAGCCCGCTCACGCCACCTGCCTCCGCCGCCGGGAGAGGTATACGGCCCCCACGGCCGCCACCAGCAGCAGCAGTGAGGTGACCTCGAAGGGCAGCAGGTAGGTGGTGAAGAGCTGGTCGCCCAGGGTCTGGACCTGACCGTGGGCGTTCACCGCCACCGGTGAGAACGGCCCCAGGGCCCCGTGCAGACGCCCATGCGCCCCCACAGTGATCCCGTTGAGGGTGAGGCGCCCGATGAGCAGCGTGAAGGCCACCGCGCCGACTCCCCCCAGCAGAAGGCGCAACTCCACCGACCGCAGCCGCTCCTCCGCTCCCGGGGAAAGCAGAGCGATGATGAAAACGAAGAGCACCATCACCGCACCGGCGTAGACGATGATCTGGACCGCGGCGATGAACTGGGCGTCCAGGAGCAGGAAGAGCACTGCCAGCGCCACCATGTTGAGCACCAGGCTCATCGCCGAGTAGATGGTGCGCTGGCTCAGCACCACTCCCAGGGCTCCCATGAAGGCGATCACCGCCGCCAGGCCGAAGACGACGCTCACTCCGCCCCTCCCCTCCCGCCGGGGATGGGAGGCCGGAGACCGGGTGCTGAGCCAGCCGGCCCGGCGTGGCTGGACCCGGCCCCTCTCGGGCTGGGCTGGGAGGCCGCCTGGCCGAGGCCGGGGGCGACAGCGACCGGGAGCGGCTGGAAACCCGGCCAGGCCTCCAGGAGGTCATCCTTGGTGGCCACCAAATGCTCCCGCTTGTAGTCGACCAGGTCCAGTCGGGGGCCCAGGGTGATGGCCTCGGTGGGACAGGCCTCGGCGCAATAGCCGCAGTAGATGCAGCGCATCAGGTTGATCTCATAGCGGATCGCGTAGCGCTCCCCCGGCGAGACCGGGTGCTCAGGATCGTTCTCCGCCGCCTGCACGTAGATGCATCCCACCGGGCAGGCGCCGGCGCACAGCTCACAGCCAATGCACTTCTCCAGCCCGTTGTCGTAGCGGTGGAGGATGTGGCGCCCGCGATGGCGGGGCGGGACCGGGCGCTGCTCCTCGGGGTACTGGATGGTGATCGGCGGGCTCACCATCTCCCGCATGGTGGTGCGCAACCCCCCGAGCAGCTCACGGAACATAGGAGCTCACCTCCGGTCGTCGGATGGCCCGGGTCACCGCAGTGCCACAAACACGCTGGTCAACATCAGGTTGGCCAGCCCCAGGGGCAGCAGCACCTTCCACCCGAACTGCATGAGGCGGTCGTAGCGCAGCCGGGGGAAGGTCCAGCGCACCCACATCATCACGAAGAGCAGAAGGACGACCTTGCCCACGAACCAGATCGGGCCGAGCCAGTTGGGCAGGAAGAAGAACGGGGCCATCCAGCCGCCCAGGAATACCACGGTGGCGATGGAGCAGACAGTGACCATGTTGATGTACTCGGCCATGAAAAAGAGGCCGAACCGCATTCCCGAGTACTCGGTGTGGTAACCGGCCACCAGCTCCGCCTCGGCTTCGGGAAGGTCGAAGGGCAGCCGGTTGGTCTCCGCCAAGGCCCCCGTGAAATAGAGCAGGAACCCCATGGGCTGAAGGAATACGAACCAGAGGGAGTGCTGCTGGGTGACGATGGTCTCGAGGTTGAGGGACCCAGCCAGCAGGACAGGCCCGATCAGGGCGAAGCTCACCGCCATCTCATAGCTGATCAGCTGCGCCGAGCTTCGCAGCGCCCCGAGGAGGGGGTACTTGGAGTTGCTCGCCCAGCCCCCCAGGAAGATGGAGTACACCCCGAGCGAGGTGATGGCGAGGATGAAGAGAAGTCCGATGTTGAGATGGGCCAGGTCCCAGTGCAGCGGGTAACCCCCGGGGCACGAGGCCGAGAGGGGACCGGCGCCGTGCGTACCCCCGATGCAGATCGTCTGGTTGATGGGGATGACCGAGAAGGCGAAGAGCGCGGCGCAGGCAGCCAGGGCGGGGGCCAGGAGGTACAGGAAGTTGTCTCGCCCCTCAGGCGCCACCTTCTCCTTGGTGAAGAGCTTGACTCCGTCGGCTGCCGGTTGCAGGAATCCGAAGGGTCCGACCCGGTTGGGGCCGTAGCGCAGCTGAATCCGCGCAGAGACCTTGCGCTCCGCCAGGGTCAGGTAGGCGAAGGCGGTCATCAGGACGATGATGATCAGCACCCCCTTGACCACCGCCACCACCACCGCCAGCAGGACCGAGGTTGCCGCCGGGCTCATCCGCCGCTCCCCCACCGGGCCCTCATCCCCGCCTGGGCCCCCCGATAGGCCGGGACCGCGGCGGCCAGCTTCTCGTATACGGGGGTGGCCATCGGGGACACCCCCAGGCTGGTGCCCAACGCCTCGGCCAGCTCACCCAAGGTGCGCAGGTCGGTGGGAAATGTGAGGCTGGGTTCGACAGCCGCCCGCACCCGCTGAACCCTGCCCTCAGCGTTGGTCACGGTGCCCGCCTTCTCAACGATGGTCCGCCCGGGGATGAGCACGCTGGCCCCGCGGCTGGCAGCTCCGGGATGCGGAGTGACCACCACCGCCGCCTCCACCCCGCGCAGAGCCGCCTCAAACTCTGGATCAGCCTCCAGCTCAGCCGAAGGGTTCACGATCAGGAGCGCCTTAAGCTTGCCCGTGGCGGAGGACTGCAGGATCTCCGGGAGGCCCATCCCCGCCTTAGGCGCCGCGAGGTACCCGGGGAGCCACCCGGGCAGCAGGCCCATGTCCTGGCACCCCCGGCTGTTGACCCGCTCCATGATCGTAAGGAGCTGGGCGGTGTGGCCGGCACCGCGGAGCTGGTCCCGGACGGCCGCGCCCGCGTCGCGGTCGAGCTCGCTGGAGATGATGCCAACTCTCTGCGGCGGCGTCACCTCGGTCCAGGCGTACGGCGGCTGCAGCCGCTCCACCCGGCGGCCGCGCTTGGTGGCCGCCTTGTGGAGGCGGAGCGTCAGGACCGGGGCGAGCCGCTCCGGCTCCTCCCCGAGCACCAGGATGAGATCACACTCCTCGATTCCGGCGATGCTTAGCTCGAAGTCGGCCGGGTCCAGGTTAGGCGTGGGACGCAGTCGGTGGTCCAGGTGCGGGGTGCCGATCACCTCCCGCGCCAGCCACTGCAGGACAAACGCCTCCTCGTTGGTCATGAGATCGGACCCCACGACCGCCACCGCCTCCGGCCCTCGGTCGGAGATGATCCTCAGAAGCTGTCCGGCCGCCCGAGCCACCGCCTCGCGATGGGACACGACCTGGCGCCCGCCGGTCACCACCGCCTCGGGCGCCGTCACCCGCTCTCGGTCGTTGTACTCGGGGAAGCTGTAGCGTCCCCGGTCGCACAGCCAACTGTCCTCCACGTCCTCGTTGTCGCTGCTGGCGTAACGGGCGATCTGATCGTCGCGAGCGTCGATGAACAGGTTGCATCCGTAGCTGCAGTGGGAACAGATGCTGGCCGTGCGCCGGAGGTCCCAGGGGCGGGCCCGGAATCGGTACTTGGCGTGGGTCAGCGCCCCCACCGGGCAGATCTCCGGCAGATTGCCCTGGAACTGACTGCGCAGTGGCTGCCGCTCGAAGGTGTCCACCACGGTATGGACCCCGCGCTGCTGGAGAACGATCTCCCGCTCCCCGGTGACCTCCTCGTAGTAGCGCACGCAGCGCCAGCAGAGGATGCACCGCTCCTGATCGAGGACGATCTTGTCGGAGAGGGGGATGGCCTTGTCGAAATGCACCTTCTGCTGGATGCTCTGCCGGCTGCGGCCCGGGCCAAAGCGCTGGGTGAAGTCCTGCAGGTCGCACTCCCCGCCCCGGTCGCAGACCGGGCAGTCAAGGGGATGGTTGAGGAGCAGGAACTCGAGGTTGGAGTCACGGAACTTGCGCACCTGGTCGGTGAGGGTCCGCACCTTCATGCCGTCGGCCACCCGAGTGGCGCAGGCCGGCTGCAGCTTGGGCATGCCCTCGACCTCGACCAGGCACATCCGGCAGACGGCGACCGGCTCCAGCTTCTTGTGGGCGCAGTAGACCGGGACAAAAACCCCTGCCCTCTCGCAGGCGTCCCACACCAGGGTGCCGGGGGCGACCTCGACCTCCCTGTCGTCGACGGTGACGCGCACCAGGTCGGGGTGCGCCGCTGCCTCCCCCATCAGGCGGCCGCCCCCAAGCCAGCTCGCACCGGGCAGTGGCCGGCCCCCACATGGGCATCGAACTCATCCTTGAACATGCGATAGGCGGACATCACGAACCAGGTGGCGGTGTCTCCCAGCGGGCAGAAGCACCGCCCGTCCATCCCGGCACAGATGTCGGCCAGGCTGGCGAGTTCCTCGGCGGAGGCGCGCCCCTCCTCCAGTCGGTGCATGAGCTGGCTTTCGAAGTAGGTCCCTTCCCGGCAGGGCACGCACTTGCCGCAGGACTCGTGGCGGTAGAAGTCCACCAGCCGGCGCGACACCTCGACCATGCAGGTGGTCTCATCCATCACCACCAGGGCACCCGCTCCCAGCGAGGAGCCGGCATCGGCCACCGCCTTGAAATCGAGGGGGACGTCCAGGTGCTGCGGCCCCAGCACCTGCATCGAGCCACCGCCCGGCTGCATGGCCTTGAACTTTCGACCGCGCCAGACCCCGCCGGCCAGCTCCAGGAGATCGCGGAAGGTGGTGCGCCCCATGGGGACCTCGAAGGTTCCCGGCCGCTCCACGTGACCGCTGACGCAGAACAGGCGGGTACCCGGACTGGCCTCGGTGCCCAGCGCGGCGTAGGCGGCCCCCCCCTCGGTCACGATGTAGGGCAGGTTGGACAGGGTCTCCACGTTGTTGACCACCGTCGGCTGGCCATAGAGTCCCTTGACCGCCGGGAAGGGCGGCTTCAGGCGGGGCTGGCCCCGCCGGCCCTCCAGAGAGTCCAGGAGGGCGGTCTCCTCGCCACAGATGTAGGCACCGGCCCCCCCATGGACGACCACCTCGCAGCCGAATTCGCTGCCCAGGATCCGCTTGCCGACCAGCTTGGCCCGGTAGGCCTCGCGGACCACGGCCTCTAGGAGTTCCCGCTGCTTGCGGTATTCCCCCCGGATGTAGATGAAGGCGTGGCTGGCCTGGAGGGCGAAGGCGGCGATCAACACCCCTTCGAGGAGCTGGTGTGGGTACTCCTCGATGAGGACGCGATCCTTGAAGCAACCTGGCTCCGACTCGTCGGCGTTGACGGCGAGGTAGCGGGGAAAGACCCCCTGCGGAAGGAAGCCCCACTTGGTCCCGGTGGGGAATGCGGCCCCTCCCCGGCCCCGCAGCCCCGACGCTTTGACCTCCGCCACGATGGCCTCGGGACCCATCTCCAGCGCCCGCGCCAGCCCCCGGTACCCGCCGACCTTGCGATAGCCATCCAAGGTGGTGAGCCCGGGCGCCCCCTGGTAGCGGGTGAGGACCAGTCCGTCAGGCACCGGCTGCGCCCCCGCCATCCTCTCTGATCCGCTCCAGGATCTCGCGAGCCGAGTCCAAGGTCAGGTCCTCGTAGCTGTAGCGGTCCACCTGCATCATTGGCCCTCCGCCGCAGGCTCCCAGGCACTCAACGGTCCCCTCCACGGTGAAGGACCCGTCGGGGGTGGCTCCGTGCTCGTCGACCTTGAGCCACTCGCGCAGCCCGCCCAAAAGCTCATCAGCCCCTCTGAGCGCGCAGGAGACGTTCTGGCAGACCTGGACGAAGTGCCGGCCGGCCTGGCGGCTGAAGTACATCGAGTAGAAGCTGGCGACGGCGGCCACATCGCCTGGAAGGAGGCCCAGCTCGCCGGCGACCACCTCTTCGGCCCAAGGGGGCAGGTATCCCAGCTCGTCCTGAACCACCCAGAGCGCCGGCAGCACCGCCGAGCGGGCCACCGGGTAGCGGGATCTCAACTCCCGCAGGCGCTCCAAGGTGCCGGAAGCCAAAACGGGGGTCGAAGCTTCCACCTCGCTCTCAGCCATCGTGCCCCTCCACCCCGCACGGAACGATCTCGGGTCCGACCTCGCTCCCCGATGGACGGAGAAGGCAGCGCGTCAGCTCGCTGCTCATTCGCTCCCACTTTACCAACCCACCCCGCGGTCCCGAGGTGCAGGCCGAGGGTCCGATCGTTCAGGATGGTGCGGTGGAACGCCCTCCGGATCGGGCCCCCGCAGCGACGGCCGGGGCGGCCCCCGCCCGTGACTGGGGCCAGCTCCTCCGCAACCCGCTGGTGCTGCACAACATCCTCTATCTGATCGGGATCGGAGGTTCGGGCGCGGGCGTGCTGGTTGCCCAGTCGTACGGAGCCCATCACCTCAGCACTGTGGCCAACGGGGAGTCCACCTCGGTGGTGGCCGTCCTCAACCTGCTGTACACCACCACCTTCATCGTGGCCGCGGGGGCTGCTCGGGATGTCGCCGGCGCGGCGGCGCGGGGGCTGGATCCCGACGCCATGTGGCCCGGGCTCCGGCGTTCATCACTTCGAATCGGCATCTGGCTGGGCGCCGCCATGGTTCCGGTGGACCTGGTTCTGGCGTTCCTGCTTCACCTCACCGATCCCTGGGTGCTGGCTGTGACCGTGGTCGCTGGGCCGATCTCAGCCATGGGCGGGGCCCAGCGCGGGTTCCTCCAGGGCCGCCGGGCCTTCGGGCGGCTGGCCGTCAACTTCCTTCTCTACGGGGGCACAATGGTGGTTCTGGCGGTGCTGCTGCTCCACCTCGGGCTTGGACCGGCGGCGGTTCCGATCGCCTCGGTGGCCGGCGCCCTGGGCTCCGCCGTCTACCCCCGCCACCGCGCCCGCCCCGCCACCGAGCAGACGCCCCAGCGGCTCGTCGACCTCTCCGTGGTCGCGGGAGCGGCCACCGCCCCCATCTTCAACAACATCGACGTCGTCTCCGCACGCCACGTCCTCACTCCCTATGGCGCCGGCCTTTACTCCGGACTCTCGGTGATGGGGAAGATCCTGTTTTTCGGCACCAGCAGCCTCAGCGCGGTCATGTACCCCCGGGTGGCCGCTGCCCCCAACGCGCAGCTCCGGCGGCGCCTCCTGCTACAGACGGCCGCCCTGCTCCTGACCGTGGACCTGGTGGTGGTCGCCGCCTACGCCCTCTTCTCCCGCCCCCTGCTGGGCGTGGTGCTGGGGCGCAGTTACGAGCGGGACTCCTCGCTGCTGCTCCTCTTCGCTGCCGGGATCGTGGGGCTGACCGTGGTCAACCTCCTCGTCTACTTCGGATTGGGCAGTCGGGACCGCCGGTTCGCCGTGGTCCCCGCGGTCGGCGTTCCCGCGCTGGTGGCCTGGCTGTTCACCTCACCGCCGGAGGTGACTCAGTTCGTACCCCGGATCGCCTCCGCCCTCCTCCTCCTGGCGGTGCTCGAGGCGGTCCTCATCCTGCCCCGGGCACTCCGGCGCAGTTGAGGTGTCTCAGCGATCGACGTCCCCCAGGATGATGTCGATACTTCCCACCACGGCGACCACGTCGGCCACCAGCTCTCCCCGGACCATCTCGGAGAGGGCCGAGAGGTTGCTGAAGGACGGACCCCTGACCTTGCAGCGATAGGGCCGGTTGCCTC
This sequence comes from bacterium, assembly GCA_021801645.1. Classification (GTDB taxonomy): domain Bacteria; phylum Chloroflexota; class Dormibacteria; order Aeolococcales; family Bog-877; genus JAJYXT01. Next base: position 3,894 of record JAJYXT010000080.1, on the reverse strand, counting down.
CGTCGCTGACCATGAAAAACCCCAGCTCCCCGCGGGCGCTTTCCACCGCTGAGTAGCAGGAGCCGGCCGGCGGGCGGAAGCCTTCGGTGTAGAGCTTGAAGTGATGGATCAGCGACTCCATGGAGCTGTCGATCTCCGCCCTGGGAGGGGCGGCCACCTTGCGGTCGGGGGTGTTCACCGGCCCCCCGGGCAGGTCCTCCACCGCCTGCTCCACGATCCGGCAGGCCTCCCGCATCTCGCGGACCCGGACCAGGTAGCGGTCATAGACATCGCCGTTGACTCCCACCGGGACATCGAACTGGAAGCGCTCGTATCCGGAGTAGGGATGCGCCTTGCGCACGTCGTAGGGGACGCCGGAGCCGCGCAGGGTCGCACCGGAGCAGCCGTAGCCGAGGGCCGAGGCGGCGTCGATCGCCCCCAGACCTATGGTCCGCTGCCTCCAGATGGGATTCGCGGTTAGCAACCCCTCGTACTCGTCCACCCTCTTGGGGAAGTCCGCGATGAACGCCTTGACCATGGGGACGAACTCGGAGGGGACGTCGGCCATCAGCCCCCCGACCCGGATGAAGCTGGTCATCATCCGGACCCCGGAGATCCACTCCATGATGTCCAGAATGCGATCCCGTTCCCTCCAGCAGTACATGAACATGGAGGTGGCACCCAGGTCCATGGCATGGGTCCCCAGCCAGATCAGGTGGCTGGCTATCCTGGACAGCTCGGCGACGATCACCCGGATGTACTGGGCTCGCAGGGGAACCTCGATCCCCAGCAGCTTCTCGGCCGTGAGCGCGAAGCCGAAGTTGTTAATGGGGGGAGCCAGATAGTCCATCCGATCGGTGAGAGGGATGCACTGCTGGTAGGTGTGGGATTCGAAGCTCTTCTCAAACCCGGTGTGCAGGTACCCGATGTCCGGACGGCACTCCACCACCCGCTCGCCGTCCAGGCTGAGCACCAGCCGCAGCACGCCATGGGTGGAGGGGTGCTGCGGGCCCATGTTCAGCTCCAGGAGCTCCTCCCCCTGGTCGATCTTGTCCAGGAACTCCGCCTGCCCACCGGGATGCAGCCGGGGGATCCCCTCCTGGACTGGGATCTCGTCGACCGGGGTGCCGGAGCCGCGGATCGGGGGGAGGGTGGCCATCAGGGACGCTCCACCGAGCCCCGGACCGCGCCAGGCATCCACTCCGGCCGATCCTGGGGGGAGAGCGCCCACTCCAAGTTGTGGGTGAAGGCGACGGGCTCCCCAAAGGACACGTAGTCCTTCCGCAGAGGGTGCCCCTCCCAGTCGTCGGGAAGCAGGATCCGGGTCAGGTCTGCGTGCCCTGCGAAGCGGAGCCCGAAGAGGTCGTAGCACTCGCGCTCGTGCCACCCCAGCCCCGGATAGAGGATGGAGAGCGTCGGGAGTTCCTGCCCGTCGGCAACCCGCACCACCAGACGGCAGAGGTCGTTGTGGACCAGCGACCGGAGGATATAGACCACCTCGAAGCGGTCCTCGCGCTCGGGCCAGTCCACGCAGGTCATGGTGACGGGCATCTCGTAAAGGCAGTCCGGATGGCGCCGCAGTTCCTCCGCCGCCGCAACCAGAAGCTCCACCGGAACCTCCACGGCAGCCTGCGCGCAGCTCTCGGCGACCTGGACGGAGTCCCCGAAGGCCCGGCGGAGGTGGTCGGCAGCCCTGCGGCCTTCCGGGAGGGTCTCGGGGGCTGAGTCGACCATCTACTGGCGCACCCCGGTGACCGGGGTGGCGGCGATCTTCTGCTGCAGCTTCATGACTGCGTCGATCAGCCCCTCGGGACGGGGCGGGCAGCCCGGGATGTAGACGTCCACGGGGACCACCTTGTCCACCCCCTGGATGATGGCGTAGTTGTTGAAGATGCCACCGCAGGACGCGCACGCCCCCATCGAGATCACCCACTTGGGCTCGGGCATCTGGTCGTAGATGTGACGCAGCACGGGACCCATCTTCTGGGACACCCTTCCGGCCACGATCATGAGGTCGGCCTGCCGGGGCGAGGCTCGGAACACCTCAGCCCCGAACCTCGAGAGGTCGAACCGAGAGTTGCTGGCCCCCATCATCTCTATGGCGCAGCAGGCCAGACCGAAGAGCGCCGGCCAGAGGGAGGAGTAACGGCCCCAGGCGATCACCTTGCCCACGGTGGTGGTGAAGACCCCCTCCTCGGCCGCTGCATCGGCAAGGTCCCGAGCCCCGGGGATGGAGCGTGGGATAGCTCCGGGGATCGCGGTGCCGTCCGCGGCCAGAAGCGCCCCCGAGGTCCCCGACGGAAGGATGAGCTCGCTCCCCCCTCTCAGTCCCACTCCAGCGCCCCCTTGCGCCAGACGTAGGCGAGGGCCACGGCGATCAGGGCCACGAAGACCACCATCTCAATGAGCCCGAAGAGATGCAGGGTGCTGCGCACCAGCACCGCCCACGGGTAGAGGAAGATCGCCTCCACGTCGAAGACGATGAACAGCATGGCGGTCAGGTAGAAGGTGACCGAGAAGCGCCGGCGGGCGGTCTCCGCGGGCACGATGCCGCACTCGTAAGGGAGCCCCTTGGCCCGGGTCGGCTTCCGCGGCCCGATGAGCGGGATCACCATGGTGATGCCCACCCCGAACAGAATGATCATCACCAGGAAGGTGAGGAGCGGCAGGTAGTCGAAGAGCATCCTGACCTCAGTCTAACAATCGGCCGACGGCACAGAGGCCAGTCTCGCTCCAACCCCCCGCCGCCGGCGTTGAAGGGACCCGTGCGTCCGCTTCCGAAGCAGGGCGTGAAGACCGCCGCCAGCGTGTACCGGTTGAGGGGAAGCGCGGCCGGTGAGTCCCCGGAGATATCAGCTCCCCAAGACACGAGCGATCCCGATTGGGCCCGCCCGCTCCGGGCGCGGCAGTTTCAACCGGTAGAATCCAATGCGCACCCCAAGCGGGAGTAGCTCAGTTGGTAGAGCGCTAGCCTTCCAAGCTGGATGTCGCGAGTTCGAGTCTCGTCTCCCGCTCTGGAACTCAACGACAGCGGTTGGTCCCCGGGAGATCCCAACGTTCCACGGGATACCTCCGTATCCCACACACCGCTCGTCCCACCCCCGAGTCGCGGCCGCCTCTGGCTTTGCGCGAACACGGCCCAATGCCGCCATCTAGATCCGCCCCGAGGGTGCAAGGAGGTCTCAGCGGATAACCGCGGTTGTGGCCCTGACCCGAGAGGGACCCGACACCGACCCGCCGCCGGGCAGGTGCCGGAGGCTGCGGTCGGATGCCATCGGTTCTTCGCTCCATCGCGAGCACCGCGATGGCCGATGATGAGCGCCTTGCGGCACTTCTTCTCGCTCTCAGGCGCGAGGGGCCGAATCTGGGCATCGACCAGGGAAGGCCGGCTGTCCGCCCAGACCGGGCTCCAGCCACACTGTGGCTACTCGCGCGGAACTCAGGGACGTGATCCAAGATCACAGCTCCTTTTGGCCCCCGCCCAGAAGCTCCCCACGCCAGTACTGTGAGTCGCTCATCGGCGCGTCCTCCGGCCGAGGCGCCTCGCCGCGCTGGATTGGACGCCTGGCTGCTGCTGGGTAGCCGGGCCTTTCGCATGCTGGGCGTTGGAGTGATGGTCGTCACCCTTCCCCTCTACCTCGCCACGGTCGGCTTGAGCGCAGTCGAGGTCGGCGCGGTCCTCACCTGCGGGATGGCGGGGGGAGCGGTGGCCACCCTGGCCTTCGGCCGCGCAGCCGGCGTCCTCGGCCGTCGGACGGCGCTCAAGATCGCCGCCCTGGCTCCTACGGTCGGTGCCGTCCTGCTTCTCACCCAGAGCGCTGTCGGGATCCTGGCGTTCGCCGCCTTCGTCGGCGGAATCTCGGCCTCGGGCCAGGATGTAGGCCCACCACAGGCGCTGGAGCAAGCTGCCATCGC
>JAJYXT010000028.1 GCA_021801645.1 bacterium | reverse complement strand
GCTGATGCACTCCCCGTGACCTATGCGTACGACGCCCTCGCACGGGTGAGCGCCAACCACATCACCCCCTGGCTCTGGTACGACACCATCATCGTGCTGGGGAGCGTGATCCTCGCACTGCTGTTTGGCGCCATGACCCTTCGCCGCCGCACCCCGTAGGGCTGCCCGGACGACGGCCCCCTAATCCAGTCGCCCGGATCGGCAAAGCGACCGACTTCGTGGTGCGGGACCTCGTTTGTGAGTCCAGGGTGATCTGGCCCCCGTCTCCCGCTCTGGTGCGCTCCTTCGTTCTCGCGAGGAGCGGCTGCTGGGCCCGTAAACGGTGCCTTGGGGATCGTGACCTCTACCCCCAGCGGTCGAGTGCCGCGCCGAGGGTCTCGCTCACCTCCGAGCCGAGTAGCGATCTCAGTCCTTCTGGGGTCACTTCGCCGGCGGTGGCGCGATGCGGTCCGCGGAAGCAGTTCCAGAAGCGAACCAAGCTCTCTTCGCCATCGGCCTCGAACATCTCCGCGGCGATCCGCTGCCAGCGGTACTGGTACCACACGTAGTTGAGCGGACCCATCGGATTCTCACCGCCGGTGTAGTGGCGCTCGAGGTCCTCCAGGGTGGTGTAGCCCTCGGCTCGCATTCGGGCCTCCAAACGCCGGCTGCCCGCTCCGACCATGGGCAGCGCCTCGAGCGTCTCGAGACAGCTAGGGCGCTTGGTGGCTACGAAAACGTGCAGGGCAAGGTTGGCGAAGATCTCCCCCAGCCAGAAGGTTGGCAGATCGAGGTCCCCAAAAGCAGCGAAGGCATGACCGAGCTCGTGGATGGTGATGAGATCGAAGAAGGGCTGGAGATCCACCCCTCCGCGGCCGTCGGGGTAGGTGGCCAGGAGTCGCCGGAAGGCACCGGGCGACGTTTGACGTAGGTCGTCCGCCATGGCGGCCCAGAAGTCTCCGCTCCTGGCAGGCATCACCAGTATCCCCGGACGGATCTGATCCTTGTCGTCGTTGAAGAATGGGAGCCCGTACGGCTGCCTGCTCTGCCAGTCCTCCTTGTCGACGACGATGAGCGCGATGTCAGGCTCGACGCCGCCGAGCAGCCGCCGGAAGTAGGCGTAGGCGTCGGCGGCGACCTCGGCCACCGCCTGCGCACGTACCTGCGCCCCGGTGCTGTGACGTACCTCGAATGGGTAGCCGTCGAGCTGGGCCAGCCCTTCTCCCAACATCCGCCCGAGCCTAGCTCACTCCTCGCCAGCTGGACACAGGGGAAAGGGACTCAGCCGCCGTCGGCGTCGACCGCCCCGGCCACGCCGAGTTGTAGTCCGCCTCCCCAGCTTCACGGCGTCGCGACCGTGGCAAGCCCGCCAACCATCACAGGCGGTGGCACCTGACCAGTGTCGCCTCTAGTGAAGGCAAGGCCCACGCCAGAACGCCCCTGGTGGTGGTTGCTGGTCGCGTTCCCGGAGAACGCCTGCCGCTGGCGGCAGCCTTGGTCCTTGGGGGGAATCAGTTCTCCACTTGACCCCGGCGCTTACAGGGGGGTCAGCCCGGGCTCGCCTGCGGGCTCGTGCAGTAGGCGCACCGCCGGGCTTCGACGGGAATGGCGCTGAGGCATTCGGGGCAGGTCTTGGTGAGGGCCACGGCCGCGGGACGCAGCCGAGCCAGCAGCGACTCGAAGGGCAGGACCACCAGAAAGTACAGAACTGCCGCCACCAGTACGAAGCTCAGCAGGGCGTTGACCACGCTCCCGTAGAGAAACCGCGAGTGGTTCAGGGTGAAGTACAGCGCTGAGAAGTTGGGCTGCCCGGCCAGGGCCGCGAGCAACGGCGTGATCAGCCCTTTCACCACAGCCTGGATCAAGGCCGTGAAGGCGGCACCGATGACGAAGCCGATGGCGAGATCGACCAGATTGCCCCGAAGCAGGAAGTTTTTGAAACCACGCAACTGAGTTCTCCTGGTGGTTGTAAGGCGCTGGCGGCGAGTCTAGCCGAGCCGTTCGCCCGCGGGCCGGAGGGCGAGTGTGGTAGACAGGTCGGTATGCGGATAGGCGTGGTCTTCCCACAGACCGAGATCGGCTCCGATGTGGCAGATGTCCGAGCCTACGCCACCGGGGTGGAGCGACTGGGGTACCAGCACCTGCTTGCCTATGACCACGTCCTGGGGGCCGATCCCGCGGTTCACCAGGGTTGGAGTGGCCCTTACGATATCCACACCACCTTCCACGAGCCGATGGTTCTGTTCGGGTACCTGGCGGGGATCTGCTCCTTGGAACTGGTCACCGGGATCATCATCCTGCCCCAGCGGCAGACCGCCCTGGTGGCCAAGCAGGCGGCGGAGGTCGACCTCCTCTGTAGCGGCCACTTCAGGCTGGGGGTGGGCCTGGGCTGGAACGCCGTCGAGTACGAGGCGCTGGGCAAGCCGTTCCGGTCCCGAGGGGCGATGCTCGAGGAGCAGGTCCCCCTGCTGAGGGAACTCTGGGCTGGAGGTACCGTGACCCATCGCGGCCGTTTCGAGCGGCTCACTGGGGCGGGGCTGGCCCCTCCGCCGCTGCAGCGGCCAATCCCCATCTGGTTCGGAGCGCAAACCGCTCCCGCCTTAAGACGGGCCGGACGGCTGGCGGACGGCTGGTTCCCGCAGGTGCCCCCCGGTCCCCGCCTGGACGAGGCGAGGGCGGAGGTCGCGGCGGGAGCGGCGAGCGCAGGGCGCGAACCAGAGAGCCTGGGCATGGAGGGAAGGGCATCTTTACGCCCCGGCGAGATGGATCGGCTGGTGGATCAGGTGGGCGCCTGGGAGAGCGCGGGAGCGAGCCACGTGTCGGTGAACACCATGGGGGCGGGCCTGGGAGGGGTGACCGGTCACCTGCAGGTGCTGGACGAGCTGGCCCGCCAGCTGGGGCTGCGGGCAAGGGCCTCCTGACCGTTCGCGGCCGGCGCCGCGCCGCTGGCGGAGCGAGCTCGTCTCGGACGGAGCAGCGCGCGGGCCGGCCTTCTAGGTCGCGGTCAGTATCTGTTCCGCACCTGTCAGCCGACCGGGGATTCCTTGAGTTTCTCTCCTGCGTCTCCCCCGACCCCCGAGGGCTGGCCAGCCTCCCGCTCAGTGGTCTCCTCCGCGGCATGCTTCTGGGCTGAAGCGGATCTATACTGCGGCCGTGGGTAGCCGGGACGGCCACCGCAGCTTGGAGCTGGTGCCGTGAGCGGCACCTGGCTTAAGGGTGCGCTTCTCAGGATGACCCCCGGCCTTCTCACCGCGGCCGCCGCGCTAGGGCTCTTCCTCACGATCTCGCAGGCTGGACAGACCACGGCGCTCGGCCTGACCCAGCACCAGTTCGCGGCGGCCGGCGTTCGCCTGGGTCCACCTTCCGGTCCGGCCCCGCGGCTGGACCGCTTCACCGCCGCTCGGGCCGCGGCGGTGCTCCAGCTCGGCTCGGGCTGGTCCCTGGAGCGAGCCGCGCTCCTCTCGTACTCGGCCCCATCCCGCAAGCTCACCTGCGATCAGTGCTGGGTCTTCGACGCGATCCCGCCATGGGGGCTCAAGGCGGTTTCGGGTGGGCCCCAGGGCGGCCCGTGCTTCCAGGAAAGCGGTCGGATGGCTTTCTACCTCGTGGTGCTGGACGCGCGCTCGGGCCGGGTGGTGGACGTAGTCGGGAGCAACGTCGCGGCGAACGGGCATCCCCTGCCGCTGGGCCGAAGGATGCGCTGCCCGGAGTAGAGGCGAGCGGCATCACCGGGCTGGCCCGAGAAGCCACGGCCCGGGCACCTGGGACGCGGGTGTTCTCACCCAGTTGAGCCAGCAATTCCATGGCGGCGCCGCGTCTCGCCTCGTCCTAACCTGGGAGGTGGAGGAGAGCGAATGCGACACCCGATCTCTTGGGGGAGGGACGGGCCGTGACGGTCCTCTGGCTCACCCTGGTGGTGGCGCTGGTGGTCCACGAGGGTTCGCACTACGTGCGGCTGCGCCTGGCCGGGCTGCACCCTCGGCCCTCCTTCCACTTCCCCGGGCTGGGCTGGAAGTTTGCGGTTGAGGCGGCCACGCCGCACCAGCTGCGGAGCGTCTGGCTCATTGGGCCGCTGGCGGAGTCGGTCGTGTGGGCCGCAGCGGCCCTGCTGTTCCCCGCAGAGACGGTCTACCTCCTGCTGTTGATGGTGGTGGAGTTGATGACCAACCTCCTCCTGCCCGGCAGCGACGGCCGCCGGGCGCTGCGCTCTCTGCGAGCGGAACTCGGGCGGCGGCCCTCGTCTTTGGCCGGTCCCCAGCACCAGGCCCCCTGAGGTCGGACCCGCCAATCCCGCACTTCGACCACCTTCACCGGGCCGGTTGGCCGTAAAATCCTACTCACCAGCGTCGGTAGGTTCTCGTCGGCCCCACCATGGCCTGACCGGCGCTTCCCCGGGTGAGTCGGAGTGCCATTGAGTTGACGGGAACTTGGATCGGCCGTCCGGAGCGACGCCGTGAGGACCGGCGGCTGATCACCGGGCATGGCGCCTACCTGGACGATCTCCCAGCGCCGGGGGCTGCCTTTGTCGCCTTCGTCCGCTCACCGCTGGCGCACGCCCGGATCCGGGGGGTGGATCCGGCTCGAGCCCTGGCAGTACCTGGAGTACAGGCCGTCGTCACCGCCGCGGATCTGCCGCCGTCGTTGCGCCACCTGCCCCTGAGCACGATCCCCTTGCCGCCGGACTTCGTGCTGGCCCCAGTTCCCATGCCGGTGCTCGCATGGGAGGAGGCGCGCTTCCAGGGAGAGGCGGTGGCGGCGGTGCTGGCCGACTCCCGAGCGCTCGCCGAGGACGCCACAGACCTTGTGGAACTGGACCTGGAGCCACTCCCGGCGGTCGGAGACCTGCGGGCCGCACTCGCCGACGGTCCTGCCGTCCATTCCACGGTCCCCGACAACGTCCTCTTCCACTGGAAGCGCTCGGGGGGTGCGGTGGATGAGGCCTTCTCACCAGCGGAGTTGGCGGTCTCCGCCAGCTTCTCCATTCCCCGGCTCCAGGCGGCGCCGATGGAGCCACGCAGCTGTCTGGTGGAGGCCTCCCCGGATGGGCAGCGGCTCACCCTCTGGTGCTCCTCGCAGGACCCCCACCGACCCCGTGTGCAGCTGGCCCAGCTGCTCGGGTGGGAACAGGACCGAGTCCAGGTGGTGGTGCCGGACGTGGGCGGGGCATTTGGAAGCAAGGGGGGGCTGGCGCCGGAGCATGTGGTGGCGGCCTTTCTGGCTATGCGTTCCGGCCGCCCCGTGAAGTGGGTCGAGACCCGCTCGGAGAACTTCCTGGCGGCCTACCAGGGCCGGGGGATGGACGCGGACGGCGAGCTATGCCTTGACCGCGACGGCTCCATCAGGGGACTTCGCCTGCGGCTCCTCGCCGACGCCGGGGCCTACCACCTGGGGCACACATCCGTCGTCTCGCTCACCGCCACCAGCCTGGCCACCGGCGCCTACCGGATCCCTGCGGCGGAGGTGTCGGTCGTCGGGGTGGCCACCAATAAGGTCCCGACCGGCCCATATCGGGGGGCGGGGCGACCTGAGGCCGCCTACTTCATCGAGCGGCTGGTGGACCTGGCCGCGGCCCGGCTCGGCGTGGACCCGGTGGAGATCCGGCGTCGCAACCTGGTGGCGGCCTCGGAGTTCCCCTACCGCACCGCCCTCGGCACTGAATACGACTCCGGGGACTACCCCGGCCTACTGGACCGCGCCCTGGAGCTCTCCTCCTGGGGCGACGAGCTCCGGCGGCGCGATCGGGAGCGCTCCGAGGGACGCCTTCGGGGAGTGGGGCTGGCGGTGGCCGTCGAGTCCAGTGGGAACAGCGCCTGGGAGACCGCTGCGGCGGTGCTCGGAGATGAAGGGCAGATCGTCCTTCTGCCCGGCTCCAGCGATCATGGTCAGGGGCATGCCACCACATTCGCCCAGATCGCGGCGGACGCCATGGGTGTCGACCCCAGCCGGATCGAGGTTCGGGCCGGGGACTCCCGCGAGGTTCCGCTCGGGGTTGGCACCTTCGCAAGCCGCTCGGTGACGGTCGGAGGCTCGGCCATCCTCCTCGCACTGGAGGAACTCAGGAACCGCTGCCTCACCTGGGCGGCTCACCTCCTGGACATCCCGGAAGAACGGCTGGAGTGGCGGGAGGGAAGGGTGGTGCCGTCCGCCGGGGGAGAGGGCTTGGGGCTGCAGGAGCTGGCCGCCGCGACGCGCGCCATGGTGAGCGCTGACCTCCCCGAGCTCCGGGGCGACGGCCGCTTCACGCTTCCCGGCCTGGCCTTCGGCTCCTCCGCCTGCGTGGCCACCGTGGAGCTGGATCCGGAGACCGGGTGGGTCGAGGTGGACCGCCTGGTGGCCGTGGACGATGCCGGGACGGTGGTCAACCCACTCCTGGCCGAGGGTCAGGTGATCGGCTCCACCGTCCAGGGGCTGGCCGCGGCGCTCTTCGAGGAGGTGCTCCACGATCCGGACGGCCAGGCGCTGACCGAGAGCTTTCTCAGCTATGCCGTGCCCACCATGCCGGACCTCCGCATGGAGATAGTGACCGAGTTCCGCCCGACCCGTTCGCCGCTGAGCCCCTTGGGGACCAAGGGGGTGGCGGAGAGCGGTTGCATCGCCATTCCGGCCGCCGTCGCCAACGCCATGGCCGACGCCCTCAGCCCACTTGGGGCGGGGCTGATCGACCCGCCATTCACGCCAGAGAAGGTCTGGCGCCATCTCGGAGGTGCATCCAGATGAGCGATCTGCCCGTCGTCGACCCCGAGCGCATGCTCGCCGCCTACCGCCAGACTCGGGAGGAGACCGAGCGTCGGCCGGTGATCACCCAGAGAGCGGTGGCGCATATCGATCGCGACCTCCATATGGTCGGGCGGGTCGGGACCTTCACCCTGGAATCCGATGAGCCGCCGGAAGGGGGAGGGACGGGCTCCGCACCCCGGCCCCTGCAGTACCTGCTGGCCGGGGCGGCGTTCTGAATGCTCACCCAGGTGGCGAAGTTTTCGCCCTTGTACGGAGTGGAGATCCGGGCCGCCGAGGCGGACGTGCGGGCCAGCTTCAGCCTGGCCGACAAGTACGACCTCGGAGGTCCACCGGGCGCGTTCCAGCAGGTCTCCTTCCAGCTGCGGGTGGATAGCCCGGCATCGCCGTCCCGGGTGGCTGAGCTCTGCCGCCATGCCGAGCGTGCCTGCCACGCCAGCCAGACCTTCAAGGTGGAGGTCCCGACCACCCTGGAGGTCAGCCTCAACGGAGCGCTGCTGGAGCTCGATCCCGGGGAGGACCTTCAGTGACCGAGACCAGGAGGAAGGCGCTGGTCACCGGCGGCTCCCGGGGGATGGGGCGGGCCAGCGCCGTCGCTCTGGCCCGCCTGGGGTACGACGTGGCCATCAACTACAGCCGAGCCGAGGGGCCAGCCCAGGAGGCGGCCGAGTTGGTCCGAGAGCAGGGCGCCTCTGCCCTGCTGGTGCGCGCGGACGTCAGCCAGGAGCTGGAGGTGCGCACGATGTCCGCGGCGGTGGAGGCGGAGTTCGGGAGATTGGACGCCCTGGTCAACAACGCCGGGATCACCATCGAGGCTGCACCGGAGGATCTGGAGGGGACGGCCCTGGAGGAGTGGGACCGGGTATTCGCGGTCAACGTCCGCGGCCTCTTCCAGGTGACGAGGGCGGTCCTGCCGCTGCTCCGCCGATCGGAGCAGGCGGCGGTGGTCAACATGTCCAGCATCGCCGGGCTGCGGCCCAGCGCCCAGCCCCTCCCCTACGCCGCCAGCAAGGCCGCAGTGGCCAACCTCACGAGGACGCTGGCTCGGGCCTTGGCGCCGGCGGTCCGGGTCAACGCCGTCGCTCCCGGGTGGGTGCTGGGGGAGTGGATGGAGCAAACCCTCGGCCAGAACTACGACAGGCTGATGGAGCGGCGAGCCGCCCACACCCCCATGCGCCGGGTGGCGACGGCGGAGGATGTGGCCGAGGTGGTGGTGGCGCTGATCGCGGGCACCCGGTTCGTAACCGGTGAGGTGGTGGTGGTGGACGGCGGCTACAGTGCCACCACCTGACGGTCATGTTGCAGTGAACCGCAGGGGAAGTTGGGGAGCAGGCCTTGAAAGCGATTGACATCCACGTGCACCCGTACACCGAGGAGGTGCTGGCGGTGACCCCGGAGTGGTTCTGGGGGCATGCCCGCAAGACGTTCAACTTCGACGGCAAGCCCATCACTGTGGACGACATGGTCCGTTCCATGGACGAGGCCGGGGTTGAGCTGGCCGCGCTGCTTGCCTTTGACTGCGAGACGACTCACGGTTGGAAGGTTCCCAATGAGATGGTCGCCGACCTGGTGGCGCAGCGCCCGGACCGCTTCGTGGGCTTCGCCAGCGTTGACCCCAACAAGCACCAGCTGGCGGTCGAGGAGCTGGAGCACGCGGTTCGGGACCTCGGCATGCGGGGCCTCAAGCTTCACCCTCCGACCCAGCACTTCTATCCCAACGACCGCGCCCACTATCCCCTCTGGGCCAAGGCCGAGGAGCTGGGCATCCCGGTCCTGGTGCACACCGGCCACAACCAGTCCGGCGGGCGGATGCAGTACGGGGACCCCACCCACCTGGACGAGGTGGCCCTGGACTTCCCCAACCTCCGCCTGATCCTGGCACACTTCGGATTCCCCTGGGTGAACCAGGCGATCTCGGTCACCTGGATCCGGCGCAACTGCTACCTGGAGCTCTCCGGGTGGTCACCCAAGTACATCCCGGACACCGTGTGGAAGTACGCCAAGGGCATCTTTCCCGATCGGGTCCTCTTCGGCACCGACGCCCCGGTGATGACCGCCCAGCGCTGGCTCCGGGACTTCGAGGAGATCCAGCTGCCCGAGGACGTGAAGCGCAAGATCCTCTACACCAACTCCCGGCGTCTGCTCTTCGGGGAGGAGGCCGACCAGGCACCCGAGGGGGGCTGAGGTCAGGCGCTCCCGGCGGAGAGCTGGTCCACCAGCTGCTTCTTGGAGACCTTGCCAAAGGTGGAGAGGGGGAAGTGGTCGACCACCTCCAGCCGTTCGGGAAGCTTGAACTTGGCGAGCCCGAGTCCCATGAGGTGGTCCGACAGCCCGGCCAGGTCGAGCCCGGCCCCCTCCTTGAGGATGACGCAGGCGCACATCCGCTCCCCGAGCACGGGGTCAGGGAGGGGGATGCAGGCCACGTTGCGGACTGCCGGGTGGGTGAGGATGAGGTTCTCCACCTCCTCGGCGCTGATCTTCTCGCCCCCGCGGTTGATGAGGTCCTTGATCCGGCCCTCCACCAGGTAGGCGCCCGAGGGGTGCTGGCGCATCAGGTCGCCTGACCGATAGAAGCCGTCCGGGGTGAAGACCCGCTGGTTGTAGTCCTCAGCCCGGTAGTAGCCCCTAAGCGTGTACGGCCCCCTCACCGTCAGCTCACCGACCTCTCCCGGGGAGACCTCCCGGCCCTCCTCATCCGTGAGTCGGACCTCGTCATCGGGGCACACCGGCACCCCCACGGTCTCCATTCGGACCTCCTCGGGATCGCTCTTACTAGTGAAGAACAGCGTCCCCTCGCTCATGCCGAAGTTCTCCTGCACGAAGCCGTTGGGGAAGGTGCGGGCCAGCTGCCGGCGGACCTCCGGCTGCAGCCGCTGGCCCCCCGACTGGAGCAGGATCACGGAGGAGAGGTCACAGCTCCCCGCCAGGGGGTCGGCCAGCCAGCGGATGTAGAGGGCGGGCACGCCGCCCACGTGGGTCACCCGGTGGCGCTCTATCAGAGGCAGAACCTGCTCGGGGCGGGTGCCGGACCCCAGGATCACCCTCCCACCGTGGAGGAAGACCCCCTGGATGCCGGGGCAGGCGAGGGGGTAGTTGTGGGCCAGGGGGAGCACGCACAGCTGCACCGTGTCCGCCGAGATCTCCTGAGCCGCGCAGGCGGCCTTGGTGTTGTACACGTAATCGTTGTGGGTGCGGGGGATCAGTTTGGGGATCCCCGTCGTGCCCCCGGAGAGGAGCAGCACGCAGGGGTCGGTAGGGTCGACGTCCACAGCGGGGGCGGGAGGGGCGTCCGGGGGGTGAAGCAGCTCGTCGCCCGTGACCAGCAGCCGCAACCACGGATGCAGCTCCCGGATCTCCCGGGCCAGGCCCGGGTCGGTCCCGAAGTAGGCGCTGGCCCCCGCCAACCGCACGTAGTGGTCGATCTCGTAACGCCGGTGGGCAGCCAGGGCCATGATCGGCAGCACCCCGATCCGCTGGAGGGCGAAGTGCAGGTAGACAAAGGCGGGCGTGTTGGGCAGGTGAACCACCACCCGGTCCAGCGGCCGCAGCCCCTCCGCCCACAGGTAACCGGCCAGCGCCTGGGAGCGCTGCGCCAGCTCCCCGTAGGTGATGTTCTCATCGCCGAAGACCAGGGCGACGCGGTCGCCATGGCGCTGGAAGGCCTCGCGGAAGACCTGGTCCATGGACCGGTCCTCCCAATATCCCCGTTCGCGGTAACGCTGCTGGAACTCCTCGGGGAACGGGACTACTCCGTCGAGCGGCATGGGCTCTGGCACTCCTCTGACACCGCGCCCGTTCCACCAGGGCGCCACCCCAAGGATACCTACCTCAGTGGGTAGCTTTCCCGGTCAGCTCACCTGGTCTGCCGTCTCCTCGAGGACATCCTCGGATGGGTCCTCCCCGGAGAACTCGGTCAGGCTGAGCAGCCCAGGACCGTACTGCTCCTCCAGCTCGCTGGGGAAGTCGGAGTAGATGCGCTGGACGAAGAGGTCGTGGCGGATGTAGGTCTTCACCAAGCTGGCCAGTAGCGGGCTCTCGGCGAAGAAGCCCTGGTCCGGCTGGCCCTTCCGTGCCAGCACCCACAGGCCCCACCTGGAGTCCACCACCGCCGCCAGGTGCCGGACCGCTCGAGAAGAGTAGACCGCCCCCTCGGTGCTGGCATGGCGGACCGCCCTTCCCGGCGGGGTGGGGAAGGGGAGCGACCCGAAGTGCACCAGGACGAACTCCACTCCACGGGCGGCGGCCTGGCTCACGGCCGGCGCCAGTGGGCGGAGCTCCTCGCGGCCGGCGTGGAGGTAGACCCGGACCCTCGCCCCCTCGATCGCCTCCCGCGTCCGCTCGAGCGCCGCGGCGATGCTGGAGAGTCTGCTGACCAAGAGGCTCCCCACTCCATCTCCCGCCGTCGGTAGTTCGTCCAGCCCCGAGCGCGCCTGCTCCAGCCGGCGGCGGAAGTCTCGCTCCAGCCTGCTGAGGAGCTCCGGCGGCGGGACCGCAGCGTAGCGGGCGGGACGCTCGCTCACCTGGATGGCGGCACCCTCCTCGACCAGCCGCCGCAGTGTCTCGTACACCTTCGGCTGGGGGACCCCGGTCTGGTTGGAGATCTTGTAGCCGGTGCTCTCCCCCACCAGCAGCAGCCCCAAATAGGTGCGCGCCTCGTAACTGGAGAAGCCGAGGCGGACCAGCTCCTCGGCCACCCTCGCGCTATCGCTGGCCATCGGCCCCATGCTCCTCCCCGCGAACCGGCGGAGCCTCCCCCGCTCTCGCTGCGGTTCCCTCATGATATGGCCGCTGGTGCCCTGTGGTCTCGCCTCTCATTGCAGTGCTCGGAGCCCGGGTGCCGCCTCTTGGAGCAGCCGGCGTGCGTTTCCCTCCAGGAGCTGGTTGCGCACCTCGGGCGTGAGGGGGCAGTCCTGTATCGAGCGCAGCGCCTCCCGGGTGCCGGCCCCGCCATCCACCGAGCCCATGGGGAAGTCGGTCCCGAACAGCACGTGCTCGCCGCCGAAGAAGTCCAGCCCGCAGCTGAGGGTGGCGGGGCTGTAATTGATCGAGGTGTCGTTGTAGAACCGGCGCAGGTACTCGGTGACCGGGGCCTTCAGGGCCACGGCCGGGCCTCCGGTCAGGTTGCGGCTCCGGTACTCGGCGATCTCGGTGTCAAAGGAAGCCAGCCGGGCGCCGTAGTAGGGAATCATCCCGCCCAGGTGGTGGGTGATGATCCGCAGGTTGGGGAACCTCTCCATCACCCCGCCGTACACCAGCCTCAGCATCGCCAGGGAGGTGTCGAAGGGCCAGCCCAGGCTCCGGTCCAGCAGAGACTCCTTGATCCAGGGGTAGAGGTAGGAGGTGTGCTGGGGGTGGATCCAGAGCGGCATCGACCGACGCTCCGCCTCCTCATACAGGGGCCACATGTGGGGCGAGTCCAGGGGCTGACCCTCCACGTTGGAGAAGATCTCGGCTCCCACCAGTCCCAGTTCGTCCCAGGCGAAGCGCAGCTCCTCGAGCACCCGGTCGTCACAATTGGGTGCCACCGCGGTGCCGATGAAGCGATCGGGATGCTCCTCGACCATGGCGGCTATCCCCAGATGGGCCTCGCGCATCATCCGATACATCACGTCGGCTGGCATGCCCAACCACATCGGGGGCCGGACCAGCACCAGCACCTGGACGTCCACGCCCACCTCATCCATGAAGCGGATCCGCTCCTCGGCGTCCCGGAGGAGCGGCTTACCGTCCAGCGCCGCCGCCTCCGCGCTCGGGTACTCCCTGCCGATGGCGTCGGTGAGTCGAGCCGGGCAAACGTGAGAGTAGGCGTCGATGATCATCCCTTGGTTGCCTCCGTTGGCTGTCCGGCGAGCTCGGCGGCGCGCCGCGCCAGGACGCTCTTCTGAACCTTGCCGAAGGGGGAGAGTGGCAGCTCCGCCACCACCTCCATCCGTTCCGGGTGCTTGAAGCGGGCCAGGCCCCGGTCCCGCAGCAGGGAGGTGAGCTCCTCCAGGGAGGGGGCCTTCGGACCGAGGGGCTGCACGAACGCGCACATCCGCTCGCCCAGGATGGGATCGGGCATGGGAACGCAGGCCACGTTGGCCACCTCGGGATGGCCGAGGAGCATGTCCTCCACCTCCTCGGCGCTGATCTTCTCCCCCCCGCGGTTGATGAGGTCCTTCTTTCGCCCCTCCACCACGTAGTTGCGCGATGAATGGCGGCGGAGCAGGTCCCCGGAACAGTAGAACCCGTCCGGGGTGAAGGAGCGGCGATTGGTCTCCGGCGCTCGGTAGTAGCCGCGAAGGGTGTAGGGGCCCCGGCAGATCAGCTCGCCGATCTCGCCATCAGGAACCTCCCGGCCGTCCTCGTCGACCAGGAGAACCTCGTCGTCGGGGCAGATCGGCCGCCCGGCAGTCTCCCACCTCACCTCCTCGGGGTCGTCGAGGCGGGTGATCATCAGGAGTCCCTCGGCCATCCCGAAGACCTCCTGGACCTTGGCGTTGGGGAAGGCGACCTCGGTGCGACGCTTGGTCTCGGGCTGGAACTTCTGGCCTCCGCTGTTGACCACCCGAACCGAGTCCAGCCGGAATCGCGACGGCCCCCCATCGGCCAGCCACGCCAGGATCATGGCCGGCACCACCTCCAGGTGCGTCACGCCATGCCGCTCGATCAGCGGTAGGGCCACCTCGGTGCGCGCGCTGGGAGCCAGCACGGCGGCGGCCCCATTCAGGAAGAATCCCTGGATGCCTGGCGAAGCGAGGGGGAAGTTGTGGCCGATCGGTGCCGCCACCAGAAGCCGATCCGACGCGCGGATGTCGTTCACCCCGGCGATGAGGCGGCTGTTGTAGAGATAGTCGTTGTGGGTCCGGGGGATCACCTTGGGGATCCCGGTCGTGCCTCCTGAGAGCTGGAAGACGCATGGATCACTGGGGTCGACCTCCAGGTGGCGGAGGGCCGCCGGGGCGGAATGCGGCGCCCGGTCCAGCAGCTCTCGGATCCCCACCACCCCGTCGCCACCAGGCGATGCCCCCTGGACCAGCACCAGCCGGAGGTCCGGGCTATCAGCACGCAGCTTGGCCCCTAGGGCCAGGCAGTCCAGCTCCCCCAGCCGGGGTGGGGCGGCGTAGGCGGCGGCCTCGATGAACCTCACGTAGTGCCCGATCTCGTACTCCCGGTGCCCGGGCAGCGCGAGCAGAGGGATCGCCCCCAACCGTTGCAGGGCGAAGTACAAAAGGACGAACTCCACGCAGTTGGGCAGTTGCACCACCACCCGGGCCCTAGGCCCCAGCCCCAGGTCCAGAAGGTTGAGCGCCAGCCGTTCGGTCCCCGCGGCCAGCTCGGCGAAGGTCCAGACCTCGCCCTGGGATAGGACTGCCGGGCTGGCCCAAAAGGAGGTGAAGCACTCCTGGAACGCATCCCAGAGGGGCCGATCCTCCCAGTATCCGAGACGGCGGTAGCGCGCAGCCTCCGGGGCGGGGAATGGCACCACTCCGTCCAACGTCACTCCCCCGCCCAGGATCTGGCTCGCTGCAGGATCGAGAAATGGTCCTCGACCATCCGGGATCGGCGGGGCAGGGGGTAGATGACCGGCATGACGCCCTCGGCCATCATCCAGCGTAGGCGGCGGCTGGAGTCCTGGTCGGACCCCGTGAGGGTGAACCGCTCTAGAAGCGGGTCGCTCACCAGGTGGGCGGCGCGGTCGAACTCCCTCGCCTCCCAGGCCTCGAAGACGCGCTCCGCGTCTCCCCTGAGGCCGGCCAGGTCGGCGATGTGGTGGTAATGGGGACTCGCGCAGTAGAAGGCCACCCCGCGCCGCGCCGCCATGACGGCCTCCTCGTCCCCGGGGTCGGCGCAGACCATGGTCAGGCTGGCCAGGGCGACCCTGCCCGGGTCACGACCGGCCTTGGCCGCCCCCGCCGCCACCAGCTGGCGGAACTCGGCCAGCGACTCGGGAATCAGCCAGTTGGTGATCAGCCCGTCGGCCACCTTCCCGGCCATGGTCGCCATCTGGGGTCCGAGGGCCGCCAGCCAGATGTCCACCCCATGCCCCTGGGGGAGAGGACCCTCGCGCAGATGGAAGTCGTCCACCTTGAACCAGCGTCCCGAATAGGTTGTGCGCGGCTCGTTGAGAAGACTCCGCACGATCTCCACGGACTCGCGGGCCCGGGCCACCGGGAGCTCCAACTCCACCCCGTGGCCGCGTCGCATGAAGCCGATCCCCCCGGTCCCCAGCCCCAGCGGCCCGAATCGACCGCCGGAGAGCTCTGCCAGCGAGCGGGCCGCCATGGCCAGCAGGGTCGGGGTCCTCGTGTAGAAGCTAACGATCCCGGTTCCCAGCCGGATCCGGCTGGTCCGCCCGGCCAGAACCGCCAGCAACGAGAAGGCCTCCTTCCCCGACTCCTCGGTGAGCAGGAGCTGCTCGTACCCCGACCGCTCCGCCTCCTGGGCGTACCGCTCGATCTCGGGGTAGGGCATGTCTCCGGTGTGGAGCATCAACCCCAGGGGCGCGCTCACGATGTGGGGGACGGGCCGCTCCCCGCGGCCCCCTTCGGCTGGCGGAACTTGGCCATGGGCAGGGGCCCCACCGCCGGCGGCAGCTGGCCGCCCGAGAGGAAAGTCCCCAGTACGTTGCCCCGAACCACCGGGACGTGCAGGGTGGACGGGTGGGTTTCGCTGTGGTGGACCCGGAGGCGGGCGGCGGTGGACCGCTGGAGATGCCCGTACCCCGCGCCCCGGATGGCATCCGGTGGGGGCTCGTCGTCCGCGGCCTTGATGCGCAGGCCCAGCCGCTCCCCCGGCCGCATCCGGCGCGCGCCGGGGGCCAGGGCGATCTGAAGGCGGTAGACCTCGCCAGGCTCGAGGGGCCGGCGTGCCCTGAGCAGCGGCTCGGGCCGCCAGGGGCGGGAGCGATTGGGGTCCAGCTCCGCGGAGCTGGACCGAAGCCAGCCCCGGGTCAGCTCCTCCTCCCTGCCGTCCGGGAAGCGGGCGAAGACCGAGGCGAAGACCAGGGCCTCGCGGTCGGTGGTGCTGAGGTGCAGGTCCAGGGTCATGGGGCCGAGGATGTCGGTCTCCTCGACCAGGGGCGGGGAGAGGAACACCGCCTCACCGTGCCCGAACGGCGAGTCCTCGAAGCCCGTGGAGTGCTCCCCGGGCCAGAGCTCGTGCTCGGACAAGAGCCCCTCCTCATGGAGCAGAAAGGGGGTCCACCGCGTCTGCGGCAGCGGCCAGCTGGCCGCCTCCAACCAGGTGTCGGCGCCCGGCAGGAAGAGCCTGACCGGCGCCTCCTCCATGAACCCCGTGTCGTTGCCCAGCAGCCAGTGGTCGAACCAGCGGAGGGCCTCCAGGTGCAGCTGGTAGAAGGGGCGGTCGAGGTAGAGTGCAGGCCCCACCAGGAGCTTCTTGGGGCCGTGCCAGCTTTCGAAGCTCCGAAACGCCGCCGGCAGGTGCAGTCCGAACAGCCCCCAGCACGCCCCCAGGTAGGCGGGGACGTCGGTGGCTCGGTAGTCGACCCGCCTCTCCTCGTGGAAGGGGCAGTCCAACGGCTGAAGCACGATGTCGGCCACCAGCCCGTTGCCGCCCACGGGGTCGCGCAGCGCCTCCACCAGCTGGGGCACCTCCGCGATCTCCTCGTCGGCCAGCGCCCTGGCCACCGCCGCTCGGTAGGCATCCTCGCCCAGCTGCCGGCGAACCCAGCTCTGGTAGCGCACGTTGTCGAACTTGTCCTTCCACTGGAGCAGGAACCGGTGGTTGAGGATCCCTCCGTGGTACCACATGTCCCGATAGAAGTCGGTGAGCCCGAAGGGGGCGAAGATGGCCCGCAGCGACGGTGGGCGCAGCATCGCCACATGGATCTGGATGGAGGCGAAGTAGGAGACCCCGAACATCCCCACCTGGCCGCTGCACCAGGGCTGGGCGGCGAGCCACTCGATCGCCTCGGCCACGTCCAGCACCTCGCGCCGGCCCATGGCCTGGAACTCGCCGCTGGAGGCGCCGATCCCGCGGACGTTGAGGATCGCATGGGCGTATCCCCGCCGGGCGAAGAAGGTGGGGTCGCCGGCCTCGATCCAGCCCCGCTGGTAGCCGAACCCGGTGGGCCGGATGGGCGCTGTCTGGTACTCGTTGTTGTAGGCGTGGACGCTGAGCAGGACCGGGACCGGCTCGTCGGTGCGGGGGCGGAAGAGGACCCCCTGTAGGTGGTTGCCGTCCGCCAGCGGCACCCGGAAGCTGGCCTCCTCCGAGAACTGGTAGCGGCGCTCCGACAGCCTCCAGTCGACTCCGAACATCCGCCTTCCTCCTTCCCGCCTAGGGGCGGATCCGGGCGACCGGTGCCAACACCAGCTGGACCCCGCCCTCCGCCAATCCCTCGCGGACCGCCGCGGCCACCTCGGAGGCGCTGCCGGCGGCGACTGCCTTGGCTCCATAGGCCCGGGCTGCGGCCAGGTGGTCAATCCCGGGCAGCTCGGTCCCCGGATGCGCCCTCGGGTCCTCCGCCACCCCGAGATGGTTCTCGATGGCCCGCTTCACCGCCAGGTAGCCGCCGTTGTCCAGGACCACCGCCACCAGCCCGACCTTCTCGATGACCGCGGTCCAGAGCGCCTGCACTGAGAAGTGCAGGGTTCCGTCCCCGACCAGGAGAACCACCGGCCGATCGGGCTGGGCGAGCTTCGCCCCCACCGCCGCCGGCAGGCCCCAGCCGAGCGCCCCCCCGCTGCTCCGCCAGAGCTCCCCGTCCCGGGGGATGCCCAGATGGCGGAGGATGAGCCGCGAGGCCCGCACCCCCTCCTCGACGAGGAGGGAGCCGGTGGGCATGACGTCCTTGAGTTCGGCGGCCAGCTCGGAGACCGCCGTGGGGGCCCGGCCGCGTGAGGCGTCCAGCTCCCGGTCCAGCGCCGCCGACCGCGTCCGGGCCATCTCCTCGATCCAGCTCCGGCGCTCAGATGCCGCCGGTGGGCTGGGCTCGAGGGTCAGGCAGGCGCGGAGAACTCCCTCAAGGAAGAGCCCGGGGTCGGCGGCGATGGCCAGCTCCGTGGGCAGGTTGAGCCCGAGCAGGCTGGGGTCGGGATGGACGTGAAGCAGGCGAGCACCGGCGGGCAGGCGGGGACTCTGTCGAGCGGAGAAGGGATAGAACATCCGGCACCCGACCGCCAGCACCAGATCGCAGCCCTCGAGCGCCTCAGCCTGATCCCCATAGGCTCCTAGGAACTCCGGTGAGCCGGTAGGGTAGGTGGCCCGCGCCAGGTCGGTGAGGTCGGCAACGACCACCGCCATGCCCAGCTGGCGGGCGAGCTGGCGGGCCGGCTCAACGGCCGTGGCCGCAGCGGTGCCCAGGACCAAAAGCGGCCTGCGGGCGGAGAGCACCAGCCGGGCGGCCTCCTCCAGCTGCGTCTGGTCGCAGGCGGGCCTTGACCGGTGAGCCGCCCCGGGAAGCTTGGTGGCGTCCAGGGGCCGCTCGAGAGGAGCCGCCATGAGATCCTCGGGAACCGCCAGGAAGGTCGGACCGGCGGGAGCCGTGGTGGCGGCGGTGAGCGCCCTCGCCAGGTCGGGCCCGATCTGCTCTGCGGAGAGGGTTTGGTGCGACCGCTTGGTGAAGGGGCGGAGGAGGGCGGCGAGGTCTGGGAAGGAGCAGAACCCGTCCTCGGCCAGCACGGTCCGGTCCTTGTGACCGGCGGTCATCACCACCGGGACCCCGTCCCTGGCGGCGTTGAAAAGCTGGCTCATGCCGTTCATCGTCCCCACCGTGGTGTGCAGGCCGACGACCCCGGCCCGCCCCGAGGCCCTGGCGTACCCGTCCGCCATCGCGGTGGCCACGCCCTCGTGGAGGCTGAGCACGTAGCGGATGTCCCCCGCCTGGCGCAGCGCCTCGAGCAGCGGTGCTTCGGTGGACCCGGGGAGGCCGAAGAAGGTGTCGACCCCGTGGCTCCTCAGCGCCTCCAGGAAAGCCTCGGCCCCGTTCACTCCGAGCCGGCGACCTCGGCCGTGGCCGCGGGAGCTCGCCCCAGGAAGATCTCGCGCATGTTGGGGTCGGCGAGCACCTCGGCGGCGGGCGCCGACACCTCCACCTTCCCCCGAACCAGGAGGCAGGCCCAGTCGGCGACCTCGAGCGCCGCCACCGCCTTCTGCTCCACCAGCAGCACGGACTTGCCCAGCCGGCTGAGGGGGCGGACCTGCTCCTCCAGCACCACCCGGGACATCTCCGGGCTCAGGCTGGCCGTGGGCTCGTCCAGGACCAGGACCTTGGGGTCCAGCATCAGGACCCGGGCGATGGCGGTCATCTTGCGCTCGCCGCCGCTCAGGGTCTCGGCATAGCGGTGGAGCTTGCCGCGCAGGACCGGGAATATCTCCAGGACCTGCTCGATCCGCCGCTGGCGCTCGGCTCGATCGCAGAGATAACCGCCCATCTCCAGGTTCTCGATCACCTTCAGGGAATCGAAGACGTCGTCCAGCTGAGGCACGTATCCCACCCCCAGCCGGGCCAGCCGCTCCAGCGGGGCACCCGTGACGTCCACACCCTCCAGCAGGACCCTCCCGGAGAGGATCCGGACCAGGCCCAGCATCGCCTTGAGCAGGGTGCTCTTACCGGCGCCGTTGGGGCCGGCGACCGCCACCACCTTGCCATGGGGAACGGTCAGGCTGACACCGTCCACCACGGGGTAGTCGCCATACCCGGCGACTAGGTCCCGAACCTCCAGGGCGGGCGTCTCAGCCGACGACATAGGCGTCCTGCACCTCCTTGCGCGTGCGGAGCTCGGCCATCTCGCCCCGGGCGATCACCTTGCCCCAGGCCATGACCAGCACCTCGGAGCAGATCCTCTCCACCGTGTCCAGCTCATGCTCGATGATCAATATGCTCAGCCCCTGCTGACGCAGGGTTAGAAAGACCTCCTCCAGCTCGCGGGTCAGCTTGGGGTTCAGGCCGGCCATCGGCTCGTCGACCAGGAGGAGCTTGGGGCGCATCATCAGCGCTCGCATGATCTCCACCGCCCGGCGCTGGCCTCCGCTGAGACGGCCGGCCTTCTCGTTCGCCTTGTCCGCCATGCCAAAGGTGGTCATGAGCGCCCAAGCCCGTTCCAGGATCTCCTTCTCCTCGGACTGCCAGTAGCGCTTTCCCCCCAGGAGCCCCTTCACGGTGAGTGACTTCTGCTGGGGGACGGCCACCATGAGGTTCTCGATGGCCGTGAGCCCCTCGAAGACGCGGGCGATCTGGAAGGTTCGCACCAGGCCCATCTGAGCTCGGCGGTGCATGGGCAGGCGGGTGACGTCCTTGCCCAGAAACTCGATGGTGCCGGCGGTCGGGGAGATGAAGCCGCTCACCACCGTGAGCACCGTGGACTTCCCGGCGCCGTTGGGGCCGATGATCCCGGTGATGGTGCCCGGTTGCAGCTCGAAGGAAACCCCATCGACCGCGCGCACCCCCCCGTACTGTCGGGCTAGGTCGGCGACCCGTAGGATCGGGCCGGCGCCGGCGGCGGGCCCGCTCGTGGCCGTCGACACCTCGGCAACGGGCGCAGAGCCCGGACCCCCGATCGAAGCGGAGCTCAACTGTGGCCCTCCGCCACCTCACCGCCAGCGGCGTTGCCCACCGCGGGCTGTCCGTATCGGGGCCGCCGTTCTCGGAACACCCCCTGAGGCCTGAGCCACAGGAAGGCGATCGTCATCAGCCCCAGGGTCATCCAGCCGATGGCCTCGGTGAGGCCGGTGTGGGAACGGATCTGGGGCAGGAACTGAACACCCTGGAGCAGGAGGACGGCGATGACGAAGGTCCCCAGGCTCACCCCGAAGTCGTTACCCATGCCCCCAACGATCACCGCGGTCAGCAGAGCCAGGGTCTCCACATAGGCCCAGGCCCCCGGTGACCAGCCTCCGATGAAGGCCACCAGCAGCGCACCACTCACCCCTCCGAAGGCGCCTCCCACCGCCTGGGTGAGGAGCCGCATCTTGATGACGCTGAACCCCATGGCGGCGGCCGCGTGCTCGTCATCGCGCATGGCCCGGAGCGCCCTACCCATGGGGCCGCTGGTGAACCGGCGCATCACCAGATACCCGATCACGCAGGCGAAGGCCACCATCGCCACGTAGGCCCAGTCGCCGGTGGCCGGGCTGAGGTTGGCGAAGGGATTGGGGATCAGGCTCAGTCCGGGCTCGCCGCCGAGGAAGCTGGGCGCCGCCCCGATGACGGTGGCGGCCATGATCGAGATCACCAGCATGACCATTGCCTGGTAGTCCTGGCGGATCCGCTTGAGCCCGGTCACCCCGATAAGCACCCCCACCACCGCGCCGACCACGGCGGCGGCGATCACCGCCAGGAAGAAGGGCAACCGGTAGCCGAGGACGTACTGCTGGAAACCTCCGTTGCCGGTGTCGGGGCCGAGGGTCAGGATCCCATAGGTGTAGGCGCCGGCAGCGATCACCACGATGTAGGCGAGGTTGGCCACCCCCGACACCCCGAACTCCAAGTTCAGCCCCCAGGCGGCCAGGAGGTCGGTGCCCAGATAGACCAGGAGAACGACCGCGTAGAACTCAAGCCCGGTGATGGCGCGCCCTCCTCGTCTTGCTTCCTGCCGCCCCTCTCATGCCAGCAGCTTGCGAGTGGCGGTCGCGCTGCCGAACAGCCCCCTGGGCCTGACGAGCAGCATCACGATGATGATCCCGAAGGCGACCACGCTCTGGTAGGCGGGGTCCCAGTAGGCGGAGGAGACCGAGCTCACGATCCCCACCACCAAGCCGCCGATCATCGCCCCGTAGGGCTGACCGACCCCGCCCAGCACGGCGGCGGCGATCATGGGGATGAGGAAGATTGACCCCAGGGTGAAGTCGAAGGACTCGATGGTGATGGCTAGGGCGATCCCGGCCATCCCGCAGAAGGTCCCGGACATGAACCAGGCGATGTCGCTGATCCGGGAGGTGGCGATCCCGCAGCTGCGGGCCAGGGTTCGATTGGCCGAGGTGGCCCGCATCGCCCGTCCCAGCTGGGTTCGGGTCAGGAGCAGGTGCAGCCCCAGCATGAGGACCACGGCGATGGCGAAGATCACCACCTGGGCGGTGGTCAGGGTCCAGCCCAGGAAGTTGAGGGTGGCCCCGCTGCGGTTGCCGTAGGTCTGGGTGGCGGGGCCGGCCACCGCCACGATCACGTATTCCAGAACGATCCCCGCGGAAACGGTGACGATCACCAGTCCGAAGGGGGCCATGCCCTTGCGCACCAGCGGGGTGATCAGTCCCCGGTTGAGGACCACTGAGCAGGCGCCGACCGCCAGCCCACCGATCACCATGACCAGCCAGATGTTCAGGCCAAGCCCCAGCATGAAGAGCCCCAGGAAGGCACCCACGCTCATCAGGGACCCGTAGCTGATGTTGAGGACGTTGCTGATACCGAACTGGAGGGTGAAGCCGACCGCCCCCAGCGACAGCACCGCCCCGGCGGCGACTCCGAACCCGATCGACTGGACCAGCAGGTGCACCAAGGCCTCCTTGAAGATGGGCCGGGGGCGGGACGGTCCCGCCCCCGGCGAGGGTCAGGAACTAGCCGAGCAGCTTAGAGATCTCCGATCCAGGCATGATCGCGGCGTTGACCGAGGTGGTCGATCCGGTGAAGCGGGCGGCCGCGAAAGCCCCGGCGAAGTTGTGGTACTTGTTGAAGGTGACCGGGCCGAGGACCCCCACGTACTGGATCTTCTTGCCCTCACTGAGCGCCTTCTTCCCGGCCGCGAAGTTGTCCACCACCACGGCCCCCGACTTGGGCGTCACCACGTCGTTGACGTAGGCGTTGTACACAGTGGGGTCGGCGCTCTTGGCCATCAGCATGGCCAGGGCCATGACGTTGATCCCGTCGTAGATCGAGGCTGGCGGCCCCACCGTGGCCAGGGTGTCGGCCAGGGCGTGGGTCTTGGGGTTGGCCAGCAGGGCATTGCGGTAGGTGTAGAACGCCTGGGTGGTGGTGCTGAAATAGGAGCCGACCAAGTCCACCTTGTTGAAGATGAAGCCGGTGCCCACCGCCGCGGAGACCGCGTTGTACCAGTCCGGGGTCAGGGAGTCGGTGGCGGTGATCATCGGGAGCAGCTTGCCCCCGGTGAGCTGGGAGTAGTTGGAGAGGAAGGTGGCGGTGGACTGGGGGTCGGCGTCGAAGATGATCGCCTGGGGATGCAGGCTGATCACGCTGGACGCCACGCTGGAGTAGGAGCTGGCGTCGGCGGGGATGGTGGTGTTGGTCACCAGCTTGACCCCCAGCTTGGCCGCCGCCTTCTCGATCCCCGGGGTGTT
>JAJYXT010000006.1 GCA_021801645.1 bacterium | reverse complement strand
ACTCGCGACATCGACGCCGTTTTCGCTCCCACCGAGGAGGTTTACCGGGCCGCCCGGGTCGTGGCAGCGGATCTCCGCTTGCCGGTCGGGTGGCTGAACGACGCCGCCAAGGGGTACGTCCCCGGGGCGGACCCCAGCGCAATCAAGGTGCTCGAGGTGCCAGGCCTACGGGTCACCGCCGCGTCACCGGAGTTTCTCCTGGGGATGAAGCTTCTGGCCGCCCGCCCCGAGCAGGACCGAGAGGACATCGCCCACCTAGCCAGTCTGCTCGATCTCCAAACCAGGGACGAGGTCTTTGCGGTAGTTGAGCGTCTGTACCCTCCGACCCTGCTGCTGCCCCGGACCCGCTTCCTGGTTGAGGAGATGTTTCCATCGGCCAGAGAGCCCCCGGGTGCTGAGAAGCCGAATCTCGGAGGTGCTATGAAACCGCGCCGCAGCAGCCCACGCCGGGGACGGCGGGGCTCCGCAGGTAACAGGCTTTGACCGGGGGCAGCGGAGTCGGTCGCGTCCGAAGGCGGGAGAGCCCAGATGTGAGCGCTGCGCCCCCCGGGTGCGGCGTGAGCCCTGAGGACGATCTGACACCGGCCCCGGGTCTCCCCGAGGCGCAAGTCCACGGCTAGTCGGGAGCGCCTCTGGCAACTCATTCGCCGGCCGCCAGCGTGGGCGAGGATGTGGTTATCGCCACCGCACCAGCGTGAGCTATCGTTGGCCTTCCCGGTTCCCAAGTGCCGACCAGGCCCCGGAGTCACCCACCCGTTAGGAGGGACGAGATGGAGCCTCGCATCCACACCATCACGCTCGCCGTCGAGGACCTGGAGAGAGCTCTTGTCTTTTACCGGGACGGGCTGGGGCTGGAGTCCGACGGAGTGGTGGGCGCCGAGTTCCATGACGATGTGAGTGGAGCTGACGGCGCCATCGCCATGTTCCGCCTCGCCGGGGGACTGGTCCTCAGTCTGTATCCCCGCACAGAACTGGCCAAGGACGCGGGCATTCCCTATGCGCCCCCCACGTCTGGCGAGGTCAGTCTGGGCCACTTCCTGGGCAGCCGGGACGAGGTGGACCGGCTGGTCGAGCATATCGCCCGATCCGGGGGAGCCCCCCTGGAAAAGCCCCGGGATCGCCCGTGGGGGATCTACTCCGGGTACGTACAGGACCCCGACGGGCACCTCTGGGAGATCATGCACAGCCCGCTCGTGGACCCGAACGCCTAGAGATCGCGCCGGTCCTGCGGAAGGGCGGGTCCAGCAGGGTGGGCACGGCCAAGAGCCCCGCCACTCCGCGTGGGATGTGGCCCACACTCACTCCCGGGAGGGGCCCACAACCCGGCTGGCCGGCAGGGCGGGGACGGTCCAGTCGTGTTCGGCCCCTCCACCCCCTGGCCCTGGCAGCGTGCGACCCGCACTTCGGGAATACGGTCGCTTGCAAGACTGCATGACTCCCGCTATAGTGGCGCCAGCTCGCGTGTGCGAACACGCAACGTCATGAATAGCGTCTTAGAACGACCCCCAACCGCCGCGAGCACGCTGGAGGCCTTGGCGCGCCAGCACCTCGACTCCCTGATCTCGTACGCCATCCACCTCACCGGGGACCCCGAGGAGGCGGTGGAGTATGTGACCGCCGGGCTTCACCAAACTCGCCACTTCCCGCCAGCCAGCCTGCAGCGTGAGGGGCGCGCCATCCTCTACCGCTCGGTGACCAAGGCGGCCAAGCAGCACCAGCACTATCCGCCGCTGCGCCGGGGTGTGGGCCGGCTGTTCGCCAAGCGCCCGCCCCTGATCAACCTGGGATCAAGCGCCTCTGACGCCGCCCGAATCAATACCGCCAAGCGCGCCATGCTGGCCACCGAGTTCTCCCTCCGGGCCTCCCTCCTCCTGCGCGACTTCGCCAGGCTCTCCTACCGCGAGATCGCGGTCGCCCTGGAGTGCTCCCCGGAGGCCGCCTCCCGGCTGGTGGCCCGGGGCCGGCGCGAGTTCGGCAGCATCTACCGGGACATCTCGATCTAGCATGAAGTGCAGCCTGCTGACCCTGAGCTGCGCCCTGGATGGGGAGCTCTCCCAGGAGAGGCAGGCTGAACTCGAAACCCACCTGGTCACCTGCGAGCGCTGCCGCTCCGGTATGCGCTACCTGCGGGAGGAGACGGAGCGGATCTCCCAGCTGGCCCGTGCGCACGTCCCGCCGGGGTCGGCCACGGCCATCCTGGAGCGGGCCCGGGTTCTCTCCCCAGAGGCGACGGGCAGCACCGCCCCACCTCCCCCGGAGCCCGACCCGGTGGCTGTTGTGGAGGTTCCGCCGCTGGAAGATGCTCCGGGGTCCGAGGTCACTGGTTCCAACGCCCTTCCTGACCTGACCCTATGGGGGCCAGGGGTGGCGGGCGCGACCGCCGCCGGTGCGCTGGACTCCATCTCAGTCGCCGGGTTCGCCTCGCCGGAGCAAGCTCCTGAGGCACCCGCCGCGCCGGAGGCGGAGCCGCACACGGACCTTCTGGAGCCCCCTGCCCCAGCCGCGGATCTCATGGACGGCCCAGAGCAGCCCCCCCTCGAGGCGGCGGACGGGTCGGACCAAGTCACGTCGATTGAGAGCGACATCGCCCCGTGGCCCGCTGGGGCCGAGGCCTACTCGGACCAGGGCGTGGGCGACGCGAACGTCGGCCCGCTGCCCGAAGCCGAGGCGGCAGCGCAGGATCCGCTGGACAGCCAACCGGGTTCCGGCTGGGCATCGTCACCGCTCACCGACGACGTGACCCTCCAAGCTGGGGAAGGCTGGATGCCAGGCGCGTCCGGCGCTGAGGAGGCCACCGCCCCGGAGCTGGGCGCGGCGGAGGCGGAGGTCGCGGCCGAGGGGACGGTGCCAGCCCCCGACGAATCGGCCGGCACCGTCGAGGATCTCGACCCCATCTTCCCGGAGGGGCCAGCGGAACCCCACACCGCGCCCATCGACTACCAACCGGTGGCCAACAGCCCTTGGGGATCGGACCGTTTCAGCCCCGATTCCGCTGAACCTCCTCCACCACCGGCGGCGGTTGATCCGGCCCCGCTGGAGCGGACGGATGAAGCCACCGACGGCAACTTCCCGCCCGTGGATTCCACCTCTAGCTTCTGGGGGGACCAGGCGGAGGCGCCCGGCTCCGAGACGCCACCGGCGGCCGAACTCCCGGACCAGACCGCCGAGGGGAGCGCCGCCGAAACCCCATCGCCGGACGGCTACCCGGATCCGATCTTGGCTGACCAATTGGGTGCGCCTGTCGCCGGAGACGAACCCCAGGATCCGGACGCCCTCCTGGATTCCGCCGCGGGTCTCGGTGCCCAAGCGGACGTCCCAGGCCGCGAGCCACCGGACACTCCGGCCGACAACCCGTGGACCGCGCAAGTGCAGGCGGAGGCCCCGGCGAATCCGGAGGGCCCCTGGCAGCGCAGCTGGGAGCCGGACCCGCTGCCGGTGTGGTCGCCAGCCCTCCCGCCAATCCCTCCCTGGCCGAGCGAGTCCACAGGGGTGGGAGGACAGGGTTCTGGCGACGAGGTCATGGAGGTGGCCAAGGAGGAGGCAGCCGGGCTGGAGGAGCCGACGCCCGCCGCCGAGGTGCCGGTCTGGATCCCACCGCCTCCCTCTCTGCCGAGCTCGGTCACGGACAGCTGGGTGCCGAAGCGGGACCTGCTGGACATCCCCCCCCAGCCGCCCACGCCGGCGGCTGCCGAGCCGCTGTCCCCGCCGGTCCGGCCTGTCGACTCGGTCGTGCCGCCGCGCCGAGCGCCGAGCGAGGAGACCACGGGTTACCAGCGCATTCCTCCGCCCCACCGTCCCGAGGGACAAGGAAAGCGGCCGGTGGCCCCGAGGCCGGCCAGCCCGGGGCCGCGGAGCTGGACCCGGACCGGCACCATCGCGGTGGCCGCGCTGGCGGTCTTCCTGATCGGGTGGGCCCTGACCCACCACGG
>JAJYXT010000007.1 GCA_021801645.1 bacterium | reverse complement strand
CCACTACTTGGCTGGTCCAGATGTGTTGGCGGCACCAGTGGATGACCACGTAGGCGCCGGGGATGGCGGCGTTGGGTGGTGACCGAGGGAGGAGAGGGGCTGGGGAAAGGTCGTAGTCGTAGTAGGGGGATGAGGGTGCGGGAGAAGGGGTTGCAGAAGAGTGGGAGTTGGGGAAAACTGGAGGCCAGCGCGGGGTCCCCAGGGAGGCCTGGGGGCCCGTAGATAGAAGTGACCCTCCGGAGCAGGAAACCTCACGGAGGGTCGGTGGTGGAGCTGCAGTCCACCGATGCCGATGGTATGGCCTCTGCCCGGCGATGTCGATAGGTACGTTGAGGGCTGGGAGGCGATCGAGGTGCCACGGCCGCTGTGCCCGTGGTGCGGGGTGGAGACCTGGAGGTGGTCGGGGTACTGGCGGCACCTGCGGGGGGAGCGGGACCGGCTGATCCGGGTGCCGCGGGTGCGGTGCCGGAAGTGCGGGAAGAGTTGGGCCTTGGTGCCGTGGTTCGTGCTGCCGTGGGGGTGGGACGGGCTGGAGGTGGTGGGGCGGGTGATCGAGCTGGCGGCCGAAGGTTGGGGCCATCGCCGGATCGCGGCGGCGGTGAGGCGGCCGGTGGAGACGGTGCGGGGCTGGTTGCGGAGGGTGCGGCGAAGAGCGGACGAGCTCAGCCGCCGGCTGCTGGCGGTGGCGGCGGCCTGGGGATGGAGCGAGTGGGAGACACCGGTGGCGGGGCTGGTGCGGCTGGTGGCGGCCGTGAAGGCGCTGGCCGGGCAGTGGCGGCGCCAGCGGGGCTGGGGCCAGGGGTGGCAGGTGGCCAGCCTGATCACCGGCGGGAAGCTGTTGGGAGCCAACAGAGGCGCACCCTTGGCGGCGGGCGGCGGTTGGGGTTGGATGGCGGGGCCAGTCACCTGGGAGGTTCGCGATGGCCCCTGACCCGGCCGAGGAACGAGCTCTGTGGCGCTACCACCTGATCGCCGAGGCGCTGCCGCAGCGGCTGAGGCACCGGGAGCGGGGGCTGATCGTGCGCCGGATCGCCGGCGAGGAGCACCTGAACCCAGAGGGGCTGCCCTGCCGGGTCAGCCGGAACACCCTGGACCGCTGGGTCCGGCGGTACTGGCAGCACGGCCTGGCGGGCTTGCGAGACCAGCCCCGCTCCGACCAGGGCAGCACCAAGCGGCACCCGGAGCTGGTCGAGGAGGCGGTGCAGCTACGGCTTGAGCAGCCGGCCCGGTCGGCTGCCCACATCGCCGAGATCCTCAGCCAGCGCCACGGGGTGGCGGTGGCTGAGCGCACCCTGCGGGAGCAGTTCCAGCGCCGAGGGCTGACCCGCGAGGTCCTGCTCGCCGACCAGCGCACCTTTGGCCGCTACGAGGCGGAGGCGCCCAATGACCGCTGGATCGGCGATGTCCTGGTGGGGCCCTTCGTACCTTTTCCCAAGGCACCGGGCAGCCTGAGGGCGCGGCTCTTCCTGCTGGTGGACGACCACAGCCGGCTCCTGGTGCACGGCCGCTGGTACCCGGTGGAGAACCTCAGGGCTGGGCAGGAGGTCCTGTACCAGGCCATCCTGCGCCGCGGCCTGCCCGCCTCCCTGTACTTCGACAACGGCTCCCCATACACCGGGCACCAGCTGGCCCGGAGCTGCGCCGTCCTGGGCATCCGCCTGATCCACAGCCGGCCCTACATGCCTCAGGGCAGGGGCAAGCAGGAGCGGCTGAACCGGGTCATCCGGGAACGGTTCCTGATTGAGATCGGGCAGGTGGGAGTGGCCAGCTTCCAGGAGCTCAACGACCGCTTCGAAGCCTGGGCGGAGAGCTACCTCAACCTGCGGGTCCACTCCCAGACACACCAGACCCCCATGGACCGCTTTCTGGCCGGTGCCATCCGGCCCGCCGACCCCGAGCTGCTCCGCCAGGCCTTCCTCTGGTCCGAGCCCCGCAAGGTCTCCCGGACCGGCACCGTCCACTTCCAGGGCAACGAGTACCAGTGTGACCCCGCCCTCCGAGGCCGCCCGGTGGAGATCCGCTACCGGCCTGAGGACCTCACTCGCATCGAGGTCTGGCACCAGGGAACCCAGTTCGGCCTGCTCACCCCCCTGGTGATCGGGCGGCACGTCCACCGCCAGGCCTCACCCCCACCCCGGCCACCCGCCCAGCCCACCGGCACCGACTACCTGGGCAGCGTCCTCGCTGCCCACCAGGAGAAGGAGGCGGGCGGCATCGCCTTCCGGCAGTTGCAGAACCCCAAGGAGCAGCCATGACCGCCACCCAGCCGACCACCACCACTGCCCGGGCCCCCTGGCTCTTGCACTTCGGCTTCACCCGCACCCCCTTCTCCAAGTCCCTGGCGCCCACCGAGCTCTTCTCCCGCCAGGCTCACCAGGAGGCGGTGGCTCGCATCCTCCACTGCGTCCAGGAGTCCTCCCTGGGGGTCATCACCGGTGAGGTGGGAGCGGGCAAGACCGTGGCCGCAAGGGCCGCGCGTTCCCTGCTCGACCCCCTCCGCCACCAGGTCATTTACATCGCCAACCCTGCCTTCGGCACCAGAGGCCTCTACGTCACCGTGGTCTCCGCCCTGGGTGCCCGTCCACGCTTCTTCAAGGCGGAGGTCATGGCTCAGGCCCAGCTCCTGCTCGAGGCCGAGGAGTCCGAGCGCCACCGCCGGGTGGTGATCGTGGTGGACGAGGCCCACCTGCTCAGCCCCGACCAGCTCGAGGAGCTGCGCCTGCTCACCAACTCCGACATGGACTCCAAGAGCCCCTTCGCCGGCATCCTCCTGGGCCAGCCCATGTTGACCCGCCAGCTCCGCCTCGGGATCTTCGCCGCTCTCGACCAGCGCATCGCCACCCGCTTCCACATCCCGCCCATGGACCTGGGCGACTCCACCGCCTACCTCCGCCACCACCTGGCCCTTGCCGGCCGCTCCGACCCCCTCTTCGCCGACGATGCCGTGGTCCGCCTCCACCGCCTCGCCAACGGCATCCCCCGGGCCCTCAACAACGCCGCCACCTCAGCCCTCATCGCTGCCGCGGCCGATGGCAAGGACCTGGTCGACGACGCCTGCGCCAAGAAAGCGGTCGCTGAACTCACCCGCGACTGACCCCCGCACCCCCGCCAGACTCCACCACGGCCGCATCACCACCCACTTCCGCCGCTACAGCTCCATTTAGCGCCGCCGCTAACACCCACACATGTGAGAGCCCGGCCTCAACGGCTGGAGGCGAGGCGGTGTTGAGGTACGTAACCAAGGTGCGGGCCGAGGCGTGCCGGCGGATGCTGGTGGGAGAGCGGGTCGAGGCTATGGCCGGTGAGCTCGAGGTGAGTCAGGCGACGCTGTATTGCTGGAAGCGTCAGGCGTTGGTGGACGCGGGTCAGAAGCCGGGAGTAAAAAGCTACGAGCCCGACGAACTGGGGCGGGCGCGCCAACGCATCAAGGACCTCGAGCGCGAGCTGGAGGTCGTGAAGGCCGCGACCGCGCTCTTCAACGGGGAGGATGCCCTCCGCCCAAAAGGCTTATCCCGATCGCCCAGGGCTGACCGAGTTGGGGTACTCCGA
The DNA here is from genome assembly GCA_021801645.1 of bacterium. GTDB lineage: Bacteria > Chloroflexota > Dormibacteria > Aeolococcales > Bog-877 > JAJYXT01. The sequence continues at coordinate 400 of JAJYXT010000007.1, read as the reverse complement.
GCGGTACGAGTGCCAGGTGATCGGGCTGAACCGTTCGACCCTGAGGCGGTACCTGGGCCGCCGCCCCAGCAACCAGGAGGTCCGGAAGACCCTGCTCCCTGAGACCATCGGGAGGATCCACGAAGCCTCCCGGGCGACCTACGGAGTCCGCCGGAGGTAGTGTGAGTCCTAGTGGAAATAGCCGTCGAGGTCCGGGCTGACCGAGACAAAGACGGCGTAGCCTTCCAGGTGTTGAACCAACCAATCGGCTCGCGCCGCGGGTCGATCCTGGAGGCCACGCCGTTATGTCGAGACGCTATCAGGTTCTGGCACCGACCGCACCGGTTCCCGCTCCGGACGATCCCCTGGAGCAGTTGGCCCGCGAAGGGGGCGCAGCGCCTGCTGCAAGCCGCTCTGCGGG
>JAJYXT010000071.1 GCA_021801645.1 bacterium | reverse complement strand
GTGACGTACTCGATGTCGGCGCGAGACACCGGGTCTGGGGAGAGCAGCACCTCGCGGCCATCGAAGCGGGCCTCCGGCTCCCGGCCCAGGTCCAAGACGATCTCCAGGAGGTCCTCCAGTCCCCCGGGCAGCGCCGCGAGAGCATCCCGGATGGGCTCGGGCAGGGTCCCGATCAGCAGCGCCAGCTCCTCGGGAAAGCTGGGGGTCACCAGGCCCTCGCCGGCGTTCAGGCGTGCCCCCTCAGCGAGATGGCCCCGAACTTGGGCAGGCGCCACCGACCAACACCGCATCCGGCCCGGCTGAGCGCCCTGTCACGGCTGGAATATAGCGCACCCGGCTCCCACCTCTCAGGGCTGGGCGGCTCCCCGCGCCTGGGCCACCGGCAGCGCCCCGGCCAGCGCCCGCTTGGCCTCCAGCGGCCGCCGGGCTCGAACCTTGAGGGGCAGGTCTTTGACCATGAGGAGCTGGGTCGCCACCGGCTCGAAGCCACGGGCCGCGACGGCCCGGGCCAGCTCGCCGTCGTAGTGGCGGAGGAGGCAGATGGTGGGGCCGGCCGGGATGTGGCCCAGGATGCCGTGGACCGCCTCCACCGCCAGCTGTCCCTGCTGAGGGTCGAGCATCAGGCTCATCTGGGTCGGCCGGGCGCGGGAGGGGCCGCGCACCCCCGCCCAGGCCACCACCTCCGAGTTGCGCTCGATGACGAAGTGGTGCGAGTCGCCGCCGCGGGAGTCCATCCGGCTCAACCACCCCAGCTGAAAGGTCGTTCGCCACTGCTTGAAGCTGGGAGCCTCGATGGCGGCCACCGAATGGGGGGCGGTCCTGAGGTACAGGAGATGCACCCCCGCCAGGTGCTCGCGGTGCGCTGGGATCCAGGGGCTGGAGGGCCGCCCCGGCGGCCGGGGAAGCTCCCGAAAGCGGATCTGCTCTGAGGCATATGGCTGGAAGCCCTGCTCCCGGAGCAGGCCTGTCAGCGGATGGCCCTCGGGGATCCGGACCAGAAAGCGGGTCACCCCCCGCTCCAGCCCCTCGTCGAAGAGGTGCTGGAGCAGTGGTATGCCGGCGAAGTGCCCGTCGGCGCTGGGGTCGAGGCAGAGGTTCAGCACCTGCCAGGCCCGGCCGCCGGCCGCTGGCTCAGCCTGCACGAATCCGGTGATCCGTCCATGCTCCTCGGCCACGTACAGCTGGTCCCCCACGTCCGCCAGGGGCATGAGCGCGGAGAGGCTCTTGGTGAGGATCGACCATGCCCGGGCCAGGGCCGGCCCCGGTACCGGGCTCTGCGGCCCGGCCGCCGCCAGCTGGCGGGTGAGCTCTTCCTCCACCACCATGGTGGTCCGGTAGAGGTAATCCACCTGGCTCAGGTCGCGATAGCTGGCGGAGCGCACCTGCATGGGCTAAGTGTGCTACGTCCGAGTCGCCCTCAGGCGCCCCCGGATCCCAGCCCGGACCACAGGTGGACCGCCGCCCACGCTCGAAACGGCCGCCAGGCGGCGGCGCGTTCCTCCACCTCCTTGACCCGGGCCGGCTCGCCTCCGGGTGAGCCGATGGCCCGTCTGAGCCCAAGGTCGGACGCCGGGAAGGCGTCCGGATCGCCGAGACGCAGCGCCAGGTAGTGCGCGGTCCAGGGGCCGAGCCCGGGCACCTTCGTGATGCCGTCCACCAGCTCCTCCAGTGGGGCCCGGCGTTCCAGGTGGAGACGGTGCTCGGCGACCGCGGCTGAGAACCTCCGGATGGCCGCCACCCTCGCTGCGGGCATGCCGATGGCCTCCATGTCCGCTTGCGCCAACCTCTCGGGCTCGGGGAAGAGGCGCGAGAGCCCGAGCGCTCCAAGGCCCTCCACCTCGGTGCCGTATCGGGCGACGATCCGGCCGATGATCGTGGTGGCGCCCCGGACGCTCACCTGTTGACCGACGATCGCCCGCACGCCGACCTCAAAGCCATCCCAGGTCCCCGGTGGGCGCATCCCCGGCCGCCTCGCCAGCAACTCTCCCAGCCGGGGATCCGCGGAGAGGAGCTCGCTGGCCGCGGCGACATCGCCGTCGAGGTTGAAGATGCGCCTTGCCCGCTGGACCACGTCGATGAGGCCCTCCCAGTGGGGGAGGTGGGCCCGGAGCAGAAGAATCCCCGTCTCCAGCCTGCTGATCTCGATGACGCCCGGGTCACCGTCGATGGTCACGGTGCGGCGGTAGATCCCCTCGCTGACCGCCTCCACGCCGGGGATGGCGCGAACAGCGAGGAACGAGAGCATCTCGGGGAAGGCGAGCGGCCCGGACAGCGGCAGCCTGATCGCAAGCCCCCCGTCGGCCGCCAGGCGGTCGCTCGCCCGCCGGCGCTCCCGCAGGTGGCTGGGTGTGGAGCGGAACGTGGTCAGGAAGGCGCGGTTGAGCTGGCGCGCACTTCCGAAGCCGGCGGCGAAGGCGACGTCGGTGATGCTGAGGTCGGTGTCGTCCAGGAGCCGGCGGGCGAAGTGGGCCCGCCGGGAGCTGGCCAGCTGCGCCGGGGTGACCCCGAGGTGGAGGAGGAACAGCCGGCGCAGATGGCGGGCGGAGATCCCGATCTCGGCGCCCAGGCGGTCCTCCGTTCCCCGGTCCAGCGCTCCCTCCAGGACCCGCTGCAGCGCGCGCCGCACCAACGGGGGCGGGGCGCTGCAAGGTGGGGGCTCCCAGCGGTACGGCCGGCACCTGAGGCAAGCCCGGAAGCCGGCGGCCTCCGCCGCGGCGGCGAGCTGGAAGTGGCGCACGTTGGACTCCCGCGGCCGGGCCGAGCACCCGGGGCGGCAGTAGATTCCGGTCGTCACCACCGCGCGGTAGGGCCCCATGGCCCGCATGGTAGGGCCGGGGTGGGGCTATCGCTAGACAGATCCGGACATTCCCGGTCTCTGTCCGGATCTGTCTAGACCAGCCCCCGGGCCAGTGTCATGCTCGGGTCATGAATTCCCTGACGCAGCCGGAGGCGAGACCACAGACCACCTATTACACCCTGGCCGAGAGCCCCCTTGGCTCCCTCCTATTCATGAGCGACGGGGTGAGCCTGACCGGGCTGCACTTCGCCGGCCACGACCACGCTCCCCGGATCGGGGACGGCTGGATCGAGGATCGGCGGCCGCTGGCCCCGGCAGTGAGGCAGCTGGCCGAGTACTTCGCCGGACAGCGGTCCTCCTTCGACCTCCGCCTCGGACTCAGGGGCACCTCCTTCCAGCTGCTGGTGTGGGAGGCCCTTCTCCGAATCCCCCGGGGTGAGACCCGCTCATACCGGGACGTGGCGCTGGAGCTGGGGCGGCCCGGTGCCTACCGGGCCGTGGGGGCTGCGGTGGGGAGCAACCCAGTTTCCATCGTCGTGCCGTGCCACCGGGTGATCGGAGCTGGCGGTCAGCTCGTGGGCTATGGGTGGGGGCTGGACCGGAAGCGGTGGCTGCTGGCCCACGAGGGAGTCCCGTCGCACTCTTCGCGGACCCCGCCATCCGAGATGGCCCGAGAGACCAGAACCGTCTCCCCGCCAGAGCTCACAGACCGGAGAGGAACAGCCGGTGGAGCCTCGGGTCTCCCGTGATCTCCGGGTGGAAGGTGAGCGCCAGGTGGCGTCCCTGGCGAACTGCCGCGGGCTCGTCCCGATAGGAGGCCAGGATCTCCACTCCGGGGCCCACCTCCTCGATGGCCGGGGCCCGGATGAAGGCCACCGGAACCGGCTCCGGCCCGACCGCGGGGATCTCCAGCAGCACCTCCGCGGACTCCCGCTGGCGCCCGAAGGCGTTGCGCCGCACGACGATGTCCAGGAGCTCGAGCCGGACCTGATCGGGCAAGCCGTCCCGGATCTCCCGGGCCGCCAGGATGGTGCCGGCGCAGGTGGTCAGAGCGGCCAAGCCGCTGGCGAACGCCTCCTGAAGCGGCCCGAGGAGGTCGAAACGCTGGATCAGCCGGCTCATGGTCGTGCTCTCGCCCCCGGGGACGACGAGTCCGGCCAGCCCCTCCAGCTCGGCGGCCAGGCGCACCTGGTGGACCTCGACCCCCAGGGACTCCAGCACCTGACGGTGCTCACGGACGTCCCCCTGGAGGGCGAGGATCCCTACCTTGACGGCACTCAACTGTTCGGCGCGGAGGCTGTCA
>JAJYXT010000046.1 GCA_021801645.1 bacterium | reverse complement strand
AGATGCGGGTCCGCGAGGTCGGCCGCTGACGCCGGGGTGGCGGCGCCCGTCCACCCTCCGCGCGAACGTCACGGTCCGGCGACCCACGAGCGCGGCTGAGGTGGTCTGCCTCCCGGAGCGGTTGGGGGCGGACGCACCTCACAACCCGGCCGAAGCCATGGGCCGGGAGCCTGCACGCGGGAGCCGCCTGGCCCATTGCTTCGGTAGAGGTTTCCGTCCTGGTCTCGTGTCGGCGGCTCAGGCACAGTCCGCTTGCCCGGAACCCGGCTCCGGCGCCGACCGGGGTGATCGCGTCGCTCACCGATGTCCGCCTCGGCGTCGGCAAGGTCACAGTCGGGCCGCGGACCGGACTGAAGGCAGACGGTGAGCTGTGGTGCGGCGTCGGATAGGTCCTCTGCAACCGGGCGAAGGTCCAAATCCCGGGCAGGCGCGCAGTCAGGGGCATCGGACCGGCGGGCCGCGGCGGAGTAGCCGGCCGCGGTGGTCGTGTCGGTAGGCCCGGCGGCCGGGCCCCCCACCACGCCCCTGGCCATCGCCTCCGCAGGCTCGGTCAGTTTCCAAGTGGACGACCTGCACCTGGTCACCACCACGGCCGGCTGGGCGGCTGACGGAGTAACCGGCGACATCCTTCACACAGCCGGAAGCGCGGACGCCTGGCGAGTGGCTGACCCGCCTGGCGGGCCGCCTCCCGGTTACCTCGTCCAGCCCGTAGCGTTCTTCGCGGGGAGGCATGCCTGGGCGGTGATTGCCGACAGTGGCTCCTCCCAGCTCGCGGTGGTGAGAACCGCCGATGGAGGGAGCCGATGGACCTGGGGGCCCAGCTTGGAGCCCCTGAGCGGGATGGACGCCGGCCTTCCCGCGGGGAGCACTATGGCCGTCTCCATCGTGAGTCTGGACTTCCCGAATTCCCAGGACGGTTGGCTGGCGGTCTCCCTCAGTGCGGAGTCGACCCGAGCCGAGGGCCTCGCCGGCACGCGAACGGGCCTAGTCCTGTATCGGACCACCGACGGCGGGATCGCCTGGTCAACTGAGCTGAGGGTCATTCCCTTCACGCTCCATCAAGGCGGGCTGAGCTCGGGCTGCGCGTCTTCCCAAATCGAGTTCGCCAGTCCGAGCCTGGGGTGGCGGGCTGGAGCCTGTTTGGAGCAGACCCGGGATGGCGGGATCACCTGGCGGAGCGTCTCTCTGCCGACCCCCGACGGGGTCTCCGCCCAGCGGTGGTTGGGCAGCTCTTGCAGCAGCAGCCCGCCCAGCTTCACCAGCGCCAGCACCGGCTGGCTGGCTCTCGATTGTGCGGTTCGCATGGCGGCGGGAGAGGGGCGCGACGTGCAGGTCCTCTATCAGACCTCCGACGCCGGTCTGAGGTGGGTTCCTCGCCAACCTCCGGGCCGCTGGCCCAAGCTGCCGCCCAAATACGCCACCCCGGACGGACACGACCTCTGAGCCCGAGCCTGGCTGCTGGGAGCTGCCGCGCCAGCCTTCAGCGGCGGAAGGCCCGGTGCCAACCTGGAAGCTCTCTATGAAACCACCGATGGGGGAGCCCGCTGGGCACTTGTCAATCCGGGTCTTTCCGCCTCGGCGGTCGACTTCGTCTCCGGGAGTGCGGGCTTCGCCTATCGCGGATGCTTCGGAGGGGTTGCCTGCGCCAGCCCGATGCTCCTCGAGACCGAGAGCGGCGGTGTGGGTTGGATCCAACTACTCTCCCGCCCGGTGAGCGGGAGGCTCGGCTCCCCTCTCCCGTACAGGTGAGACCTGACGGTTCAATGTCGATGGTGCCGGGGCCGTCTGCCTCGGTGGTCGGAGGTAGACCCCGGACCCGGAATCATGGCGCCCTGGGACTCGAACGCTCCGCCCGGTTGGGTGCCGAGCTGGCTGGGTGACGGCTCGCGATCCCAGGCGATCCGTACGCGCCGCGACCTCCCGCGGCGGGTCGTACGCTGCCCCGGCCTTGAGGGGCACGATCAGGGGAGGAAGAGGCCGTCCACCGTGGAGAACCCGGGGAACCCCGGCTCAAGCCACGGGCTGGCGACCCGCCGCTGGCCTCGGAAACAACCGCTGGCCGATGGCACCCAACCCCAGGACCACCGCCGCCGCGATCGCCGCCGCGGCCATGGCCGTTCCGGCCGACCAGACCTGGATTGCCATCCCGGCCCCGGCGGTGCCGGCGGCCAGGCTGACGTTGAAGGCCGAGTTGACCCAGCTGCTGGCCTCCATGGTGGTGCCGGGCGCCGCCCGGTCCGCGACCAGATACGAGCACACGATGGCCGGAGAAACGCACAGCCCGGCTCCCGCCAGGACCATCAGCATAAGGGTCAGGTCGCCCGTCAGAAGGGCGGCCAGCAGCACCAGGACCGCGGCGGTGCCGACCAGGGCCACCGCCTGCTGGGATCGCGAACCCGGCCAGCGCCGGCGGCCGAAGACCAGTCCCCCGGTGACGCTGCCGACCGCCAAGACGGCGTCTGGGACACCAGTCATAGCGGTGCCGGTGGCCACCAGCAGCACCGCGACGGCGGCAATCCCCAGCGACCCCAGAAGCAGTCCCAGAGCGACCATTGGCGCCAACCCCAGCAGCAAACTCCGGCTTGGCCACCCGCGCGGACGATGCGAGCCGCCGTGGCGCCTGCCGGGGATCGGAATAGGGGTGCGGGGCATCAGGGACCCTGCTAAGGTGGCCGCGATCATCAGGGTCAGCGACGACCCCAACACCATCGGGGCGGCGCCCAACCACGCGACCCCGGGGGCTGCCAGCAGCGGTCCGATGAGAAAGATTAGGTCCTCAGTCACCACGTCGAAGGAGTACGCGCGAGCGATCAGGAGCTCCTCACCTCTGGTCAAGCGGCGCCAGCTGGCGCGCATCAGGGGCCCGACTGGGGGCGGCGTGGAGCCGGCCACAAGAAGGAGCGGGACCAGGATCTCCATGGGAGCCTCGGCAGCCAGGGTGACTCCGAGGAGCGCGATCACCAGGGCGAACCCCATCGCCCCGAGCGCCCAACGAGACTCGAGGCGATCGGCCAGCCGCGCTCGCAGCGGTCCGAGCAGGCCAGCGGTGATCCCGTAGGCAGCCAAGGCGGCGCCAGCCTCAGCGTACGAGTGCCGGCGCTCCACGAGGAGCAGGAGCATGGAGAGGGGCAGCACGCCGTACATGAGGCGCGCGACCGATGTCCAGCCGACCAAGGCCACGGCGCCCGGTAGCGCCAGCAATTGAAGGTAGGTGCGGTGGTCGGTAGACATGGGTCTCCCTCTGGGAATGGGTCGAGCCGCGCCCACCCGCCCGGGTGAACGCAGACCTCGGACACCTCGCCGCGGTCACAGCCCGACACCGACGCCTAGTCGGCGAGGGCGGGATCCGCGAACTGACGCCGGGGCGGGCTGCGAACCTGGTGGCGCGCCCCAGCGTGCAGTGAGGGAGACTACATAGCGTCGATGGTACCAGGGGTCACCGCCGGCTGACCCAGTGTGCCCTGGGGACAGTCCAGCCCGGACCGGGGCGGTGGCGAGGAGAATCTGTACGTTGGCGGCCACCCGAACTGCCCAGGGAGGGCCGTGATTCACGGCGGGTGTCCGCCCCTGGTCAGCTGGAGAACTGGCCGCAGCCAGCGCAAAGACGGGCGAAGGTGACGTTCAGCCGGGAGCTGGTGGAGATTCGTGAGGCGCAATGCCTGACTGGCTCACATCGGGGCGGGAGAGATGGCGGCCCGGGAACGGACCCATGTGGCCCGGTACGCGGTACCGCGAGAGGCGGAATGGCCGCGATCGCGGGCGCTGACTCGGGCGGCGCTCCAGGTGAGTTCGGAATGCCGGTTGATGGCCAGGGTCAAGAGGAGGCCCGGATTGAGCTGCTCGCTGCGGGCGAGCCCGTGCACGTGGGACCCGGAACCGCGCCCTGTGTCGCCGGGTAGGGACGGATCATCGGGCAGGTAGCGTCGGCCGCGGCGGGTGCCGGGCTGAAGGGAGAAGGCTGATCCGGCTTACTGGACCGGCGGCAGTCGCGGTCAGGGGATGGTGACGCCATCCACGCCGTGGACCCGAACCGGGAGTTCGGTCCACCGGTCGCCCCCGTCCTGGGTCCTGAAGAGGACGCCGTTCACCGCCATCCAGCCGGCCTGGGCACTGGCGA